>NZ_CAOKTW010000006.1:0-232638 GCF_948472335.1 Streptococcus bouchesdurhonensis
TTGACGAGAAAAGTTGTTAGAACAAGCTCTTCTTCATGCGGATGAAACCTCTTATCGGGTCTTAGAAAGTGATAGCCATCTGACCTACTATTGGACTTTTTTGTCAGGAAAATCAGAGAAACAAGGGATTAGGCTTTACCACCATGATCAGTGTCGAAGTGGTTCAGTAGTACAAGAATTCCTAGGAGATTATTCTGGCTATGTGCATTGTGACATGTTGCGGCAGTAACTTAGGACTTTAGTCCTCTAGTTCTGCCTATGCGATAGCAGTCCAAGGTTTAGGAGAAAGGCGATGCTAAGCTTGGTAAACTGCGAACCGCTAGAAGCTTATCGTCAACTGGAAGAAGCTGAACTTGTTGGATGTTGGGCGCATGTGAGAAGGAAGTTTTTTGAATCCACCCCCAAACTAGCAGGCACTCGTAAACAAAGAGGTTTTAGAGGCTTGTTTACCATGGACTAAAGTTGTACAAGAAAAGTGCAAATAAGAAATCTCCAGATTAGGAACTATCCGTGAGTTCTCTAGTCTGGAGATTTTTCAATATACTTCGTTATTGGGCGGTTACTACGTTACTTACGTTACACTACAGTTGACAAAGAGCCATTTAAAAAGCGAACAATTCTAAAATTGTTCGCTTTTCATCTAAACATCCCTTGTACTCGATTCCTAAAATAATCAGCAGAATTAATAGGGCTCATTTTTAAAATACAGAAGAATGTATATCAGCTTGACTAAACTTTTATTTTAGTCTTCTTTTTTCTTTCTAAACGCAAATCCGAGTCCACTTAGCATACCAAGAAGTCCTAGAGAAGCAAGAGTCGCATTTGATTCTGTTCCTGTATTTGGCAATACATTATGTGATTTACTTGGCTGTTCCGTAGAGACTGTTAGCTTAGCTGGTGTTGTTACATTAGGAACTTCCACAGCTGCTTTACCTGGTTCTGTAATCTTAGCATTACCTACAACCGTAGTATCTGGTAATTGATCATTTGGAACCTTAGCTGAACCATCTGCTCCAATCGTCACTTTAATTGGACGACCATCCTTACCTGGAAGTTCTACGATTGTTCCTTCTGGATAAGTTGAACCATCTGGTTTCTTAGGTGTTACTGTAACGTCACCTGTAGTAGGATCTTGTGACAACTCTACTGTTGGTGTCTTACGAGCTGGTGTTGTTACATCCACTGGTTGTGATGGTTTCTTATTCGGTTCGGTTACTTTACCTGTACCTGGAACTTTTGTCTTAGGAAGCTTGTCATTTGGCACTTCACCTGAACCATTGTCGCCAATTGTGACTGTGATTGTTGTTCCATTTTCACCTGGGATTTCTACCTTAGTTCCTGATGGGTAAGTTGTTCCATCTGGTTTCTTAGGTGTTACAATCGCATTTCCATTTGGTTGTTGAGTAATTTCAATCTTACCTGGTTTTTCAGTTTCTGGTGTTGCTGGTGTTAGCTTAGCTGGTGTTGTTACATTAGGAACTTCCACAGCTGCTTTACCTGGTTCTTTAATCTTAGCCTTACCTGACACTTTAGTATCTGGCAACTGATCATTTGGAACCTTAGCTGAACCATTGTCACCAATCGTTACTTCAATTGGACGACCATCCTTACCTGGAAGTTCTACCTTAGTTCCTTTAGGATAAGTTGAGCCATCCGGTCTCTTCGGTGTTACTGTCACATCACCTGTAGTAGGATCTTGTGACAACTCAATAGTCGCTGTCTTACGGGCTGGTGTCGTCACAGCTACTGGTTTAGATGCTTTCTTATTCGGTTCAGTGACTGTTCCTGTTCCGACTACATCTGCTTGCGGAAGCTTGTCATTTGCGACCTCTCCTGAACCATTAGCTCCAATCGTCACTTCAATTGGTGTGTTGTTCTCACCTGGAATAAGAACCTTGCTACCTGCTGGGTAAGTTGAGCCATCTGCCTTCTTAGGAGTCACTACTGCATCACCATTTGGCTTACGTGTAATCTCAATCTTACTTGGCTGTTCCGTAGAGACTGTTAGCTTAGCTGGTGTATCTACTTTAGGAACTTCCACAGCTGCTTTACCAGGTTCTTTAATCTTAGCCTTACCTGACACTTTAGTATCTGGCAACTGATCATTTGGAACCTTAGCTGAACCATTGTCACCAATCGTTACTTCAATTGGACGACCATCCTTACCTGGAAGTTCTACCTTAGTTCCTTTAGGATAAGTTGAGCCATCCGGTCTCTTCGGTGTTACTGTCACATCACCTGTAGTAGGATCTTGTGACAACTCAATAGTCGCTGTCTTACGGGCTGGTGTCGTCACAGCTACTGGTTTAGATGCTTTCTTATTCGGTTCAGTGACTGTTCCTGTTCCGACTACATCTGCTTGCGGAAGCTTGTCATTTGCGACCTCTCCTGAACCATTAGCTCCAATCGTCACTTCAATTGGTGTGTTGTTCTCACCTGGAATAAGAACCTTGCTACCTGCTGGGTAAGTTGAGCCATCTGCCTTCTTAGGAGTCACTACTGCATCACCATTTGGCTTACGTGTAATCTCAATCTTACTTGGCTGTTCCGTAGAGACTGTTAGCTTAGCTGGTGTATCTACTTTAGGAACTTCTACAGCTGCTTTACCAGGTTCTTTAATCTTAGCCTTACCTGACACTTTAGTATCTGGTAATTGATCATTTGGAACCTTAGCTGAACCATTGTCACCAATCGTTACTTCAATTGGACGACCATCCTTACCTGGAAGTTCTACCTTAGTTCCTTTAGGATAAGTTGAGCCATCCGGTCTCTTAGGTGTTACTGTCACATCACCTGTAGTAGGATCTTGTGACAACTCAATAGTCGCTGTCTTACGGGCTGGTGTCGTCACAGCTACTGGTTGTGATGCTTTCTTATTCGGTTCAGTGACTGTTCCTGTTCCGACTACATCTGCTTGCGGAAGTTTGTCATTTGCGACCTCTCCTGAACCATTAGCTCCAATCGTCACTTCAATTGGTGTGTTGTTCTCACCTGGAATAAGAACCTTGCTACCTGCTGGGTAAGTTGAGCCATCTGCCTTCTTAGGAGTCACTACTGCATCACCATTTGGCTTACGTGTAATCTCAATCTTACTTGGCTGTTCCGTAGAGACTGTTAGCTTAGCTGGTGTATCTACTTTAGGAACTTCTACAGCTGCTTTACCAGGTTCTTTAATCTTAGCCTTACCTGACCTTTAGTATCTGGTAATTGATCATTTGGAACCTTAGCTGAACCATTGTCACCAATCGTTACTTCAATTGGACGACCATCCTTACCTGGAAGTTCTACCTTAGTTCCTTTAGGATAAGTTGAGCCATCCATCTCTTAGGTGTTACTGTCACATCACCTGTAGTAGGATCTTGTGACAACTCAATAGTCGCTGTCTTACGGGCTGGTGTCGTCACAGCTACTGGTTGTGATGCTTTCTTATTCGGTTCAGTGACTGTTCCTGTTCCGACTACATCTGCTTGCGGAAGTTTGTCATTTGCGACCTCTCCTGAACCATTAGCTCCAATCGTCACTTCAATTGGTGTGTTGTTCTCACCTGGAATAAGAACCTTGCTACCTGCTGGGTAAGTTGAGCCATCTGCCTTCTTAGGAGTCACTACTGCATCACCATTTGGCTTACGTGTAATCTCAATCTTACTTGGCTGTTCCGTAGAGACTGTTAGCTTAGCTGGTGTATCTACTTAGGAACTTCTACAGCTGCTTTACCAGGTTCTTTAATCTTAGCCTTACCTGACACTTTAGTATCTGGCAACTGATCATTTGGAACCTTAGCTGAACCATTGTCACCAATCGTTACTTCAATTGGACGACCATCCTTACCTGGAAGTTCTACCTTAGTTCCTTTAGGATAAGTTGAGCCATCCTTACTGTCACATCACCTGTAGTAGGATCTTGTGACAACTCAATAGTCGCTGTCTTACGGGCTGGTGTCGTCACAGCTACTGGTTGTGATGCTTTCTTATTCGGTTCAGTGACTGTTCCTGTTCCGACTACATCTGCTTGCGGAAGTTTGTCATTTGCGACCTCTCCTGAACCATTAGCTCCAATCGTCACTTCAATTGGTGTGTTGTTCTCACCTGGAATAAGAACCTTGCTACCTGCTGGGTAAGTTGAGCCATCTGCCTTCTTAGGAGTCACTACTGCATCACCATTTGGCTTACGTGTAATCTCAATCTTACTTGGCTGTTCCGTAGAGACTGTTAGCTTAGCTGGTGTATCTACTTTAGGAACTTCTACAGCTGCTTTACCAGGTTCTTTAATCTTAGCCTTACCTGACACTTTAGTATCTGGTAATTGATCATTTGGAACCTTAGCTGAACCATTGTCACCAATCGTTACTTCAATTGGACGACCATCCTTACCTGGAAGTTCTACCTTAGTTCCTTTAGGATAAGTTGAGCCATCCTATTCTCTTAGGTGTTACTGTCACATCACCTGTAGTAGGATCTTGTGACAACTCAATAGTCGCTGTCTTACGGGCTGGTGTCGTCACAGCTACTGGTTGTGATGCTTTCTTATTCGGTTCAGTGACTGTTCCTGTTCCGACTACATCTGCTTGCGGAAGTTTGTCATTTGCGACCTCTCCTGAACCATTAGCTCCAATCGTCACTTCAATTGGTGTGTTGTTCTCACCTGGAATAAGAACCTTGCTACCTGCTGGGTAAGTTGAGCCATCTGCCTTCTTAGGAGTCACTACTGCATCACCATTTGGCTTACGTGTAATCTCAATCTTACTTGGCTGTTCCGTAGAGACTGTTAGCTTAGCTGGTGTATCTACTTTAGGAACTTCTACAGCTGCTTTACCAGGTTCTTTAATCTTAGCCTTACCTGACACTTTAGTATCTGGTAATTGATCATTTGGAACCTTAGCTGAACCATTGTCACCAATCGTTACTTCAATTGGACGACCATCCTTACCTGGAAGTTCTACCTTAGTTCCTTTAGGATAAGTTGAGCCATCCATCTCTTAGGTGTTACTGTCACATCACCTGTAGTAGGATCTTGTGACAACTCAATAGTCGCTGTCTTACGGGCTGGTGTCGTCACAGCTACTGGTTGTGATGCTTTCTTATTCGGTTCAGTGACTGTTCCTGTTCCGACTACATCTGCTTGCGGAAGTTTGTCATTTGCGACCTCTCCTGAACCATTAGCTCCAATCGTCACTTCAATTGGTGTGTTGTTCTCACCTGGAATAAGAACCTTGCTACCTGCTGGGTAAGTTGAGCCATCTGCCTTCTTAGGAGTCACTACTGCATCACCATTTGGCTTACGTGTAATCTCAATCTTACTTGGCTGTTCCGTAGAGACTGTTAGCTTAGCTGGTGTATCTACTTTAGGAACTTCTACAGCTGCTTTACCAGGTTCTTTAATCTTAGCCTTACCTGACACTTTAGTATCTGGTAATTGATCATTTGGAACCTTAGCTGAACCATTGTCACCAATCGTTACTTCAATTGGACGACCATCCTTACCTGGAAGTTCTACCTTAGTTCCTTTAGGATAAGTTGAGCCATCCGGTCTCTTAGGTGTTACTGTCACATCACCTGTAGTAGGATCTTGTGACAACTCAATAGTCGCTGTCTTACGGGCTGGTGTCGTCACAGCTACTGGTTGTGATGCTTTCTTATTCGGTTCAGTGACTGTTCCTGTTCCGACTACATCTGCTTGCGGAAGTTTGTCATTTGCGACCTCTCTGAACCATTAGCTCCAATCGTCACTTCAATTGGTGTGTTGTTCTCACCTGGAATAAGAACCTTGCTACCTGCTGGGTAAGTTGAGCCATCTGCCTTCTTAGGAGTCACTACTGCATCACCATTTGGCTTACGTGTAATCTCAATCTTACTTGGCTGTTCCGTAGAGACTGTTAGCTTAGCTGGTGTATCTACTTTAGGAACTTCCACAGCTGCTTTACCAGGTTCTTTAATCTTAGCCTTACCTGACACTTTAGTATCTGGCAACTGATCATTTGGAACCTTAGCTGAACCATTGTCACCAATCGTTACTTCAATTGGACGACCATCCTTACCTGGAAGTTCTACCTTAGTTCCTTTAGGATAAGTTGAGCCATCCCATTTCTTCGGTGTTACTGTCACATCACCTGTAGTAGGATCTTGTGACAACTCAATAGTCGCTGTCTTACGGGCTGGTGTCGTCACAGCTACTGGTTTAGATGCTTTCTTATTCGGTTCAGTGACTGTTCCTGTTCCGACTACATCTGCTTGCGGAAGCTTGTCATTTGCGACCTCTCCTGAACCATTAGCTCCAATCGTCACTTCAATTGGTGTGTTGTTCTCACCTGGAATAAGAACCTTGCTACCTGCTGGGTAAGTTGAGCCATCTGCCTTCTTAGGAGTCACTACTGCATCACCATTTGGCTTACGTGTAATCTCAATCTTACTTGGCTGTTCCGTAGAGACTGTTAGCTTAGCTGGTGTATCTACTTTAGGAACTTCTACAGCTGCTTTACCAGGTTCTTTAATCTTAGCCTTACCTGACACTTTAGTATCTGGTAATTGATCATTTGGAACCTTAGCTGAACCATTGTCACCAATCGTTACTTCAATTGGACGACCATCCTTACCTGGAAGTTCTACCTTAGTTCCTTTAGGATAAGTTGAGCCATCCGGTCTCTTAGGTGTTACTGTCACATCACCTGTAGTAGGATCTTGTGACAACTCAATAGTCGCTGTCTTACGGGCTGGTGTCGTCACAGCTACTGGTTGTGATGCTTTCTTATTCGGTTCAGTGACTGTTCCTGTTCCGACTACATCTGCTTGCGGAAGTTTGTCATTTGCGACCTCTCCTGAACCATTAGCTCCAATCGTCACTTCAATTGGTGTGTTGTTCTCACCTGGAATAAGAACCTTGCTACCTGCTGGGTAAGTTGAGCCATCTGCCTTCTTAGGAGTCACTACTGCATCACCATTTGGCTTACGTGTAATCTCAATTTCCGCTGGTGTTTCAGTTGTTGATGTTGCTGGTGTTACTTCAAATGAAAAAGTTTGATCTGGAGCAGCATTATTAGCACGATCTTTTGCTTTGAAAAGGATTGTGTTCTTCCCAATATCGTCTTTAGTAGTTTTGATAGTAAACTTCACTATTTTTTCATTTTCAGTATTTTTTTCGAAAGTACGTGTCACATTCCCACTTAACAAACGAGATATATATTTATCAGCAAAATCTTTAAAGTCAATATCAACAAACTGATCATCTGTCGCTGTAACTGTAAACGTTACCTCTTGACCTTCTGTTACCGTTTGGCTTGCTGGTGTGATGGTCAAGGTTGGAGCTTGTGTGTCTGGTGCTTCTGTCGGTGTTACAGCCTCACTTCGTTCTGAAGTCACTGTTCCACCATTGTTAACAATGGTTTCAGCAGTAATAGGAGAACCAGGTAAAGCGTCTTTGACAGTAACCACTGCGGTTTTACCTTTTGTTATACCTTCTCCGATAACTTTATCTCCATCGTAAAGTTTCACTATCGAGCCATCCGGCACTCCCTCTCCTACATTCACTGTAAGTTTTTGTCCAGTGAGACCTTTCTTGTTTGCAAAGTCTGAAATAGTCGGTTTTTTAGGTTTAACTGTAAGCTTAACAGTTCCGTCTGAACCAGAGTTGGCATCTTCTGATGATGAACCATCCCCATATCTGGCAATTACTTTATAAGTAAAGACTCCAGCTTGAGCTGTACTTGGTTTACGTCACTTTCCCAGCTCCAAGTCATTCCTCCTGGGAACTCTCCGCCATTTTTTCGAGTGACATAGCCATCACCTACAGGATTATTGGTATCTTTAAGATTATCTCCCACCGTTTTGGTATGTGAACTACCTTGGATAGGGTAGGTTTCTGCGTCTGTTCTGCTGACCAAGCGTGTCCCCGCCGCTGCATATACATATGCCGCTTTCGCATTGAAAGCAATCCCAGAACTAGTCGTAACAGCCATTGATCCAGCATTTCTTGCTTGCTCCTCAGTGACATTATCTCTCAATCGTAATTTAACATGATACTTGTAGGCATACTCTTCACCATGCGAAATGCTTAACAAATGTGAATAGGAAAGTGCTGGGTAGTTGTTCCCTTGTTTAATAATAGAGTTCAATTCAGGATTATTCTCTAAGTTTTTCAACATTTCCTGACGTTGATTATCTCTAGTCGGACCTACCGTCAACTGATAGTGAGAATAGCTTACATTCCAAGCTTTTGTACCACCGTCGTCCTCATATTTCCCATTGTTTAAAGGAACACGGTAAGTCTCACCGTTTTTAACGAAAGCAGAAGGATTATGAGAGAGTAACGATTCCCCAGGTGTATTCTTTTTATACCGTTCATAGTAAGCTTCGTAAATTGGACCTTTAGGGTACTGATTATTAGAATACAAAAGGTCACGTGGGGGATAGAACCAGAACGCTTGTCTAGTCTTACCTGGAAGCGCATGTCCATTATTTTGGAAATACACATCATAAGTAAGGAACTTTTGCCCGTTTTCCACACTGTATCTAGATCTCATAAAGGTCTTTTCAATCGTACGTGATTTATTATCAACTGTTGTACCACCGACAGACCTCTCTTCGGATATATATCCTTTAGGACGCAAAAGAGCACCTTCTACATCTGTATTATCTGCGGCGGAACGCGCAGACAAATCCCTCCTAGATCTTCTAGATCTCTTAGGTTTATCTTCTGGCACAGATGCAGAAGCAGCCCTGTCTGAACCCTCCTCCTTATGGTCGCTCCTTTCAGCAGAAGAACTCTTATCCGCTAATTCACTTCCCTGCGGCTGACTTTCTTCTTTAGAAGAACTTGATAAGACTGCCAAGTCCTTTTCCAAGTCCTCAGCAAGACTGTCAAGTTCCCCTTGACCTGCATCAGCACGGGCTAATAATTCTTTCCCTTTTTGAAGTCGCTCCTTAATAGGACTTACAACTGAAGAATCGTGCTTCGAGTCGGTAGAAAGAAGAGCACTTACCTCTTCCACTAGCTTGCTCAAACGGCTGCTATCAACTGTAGCAGCTTTCTCTTCAGCAGGTTGAGCTTCTTTATTTGCTGAAGGCTCACTGGCTACTTCGGCTTGATTTTCATCCCTTGCCTGCCCTGCTTCAGACGACTGCTCCCCATCTTTCGGGCTAGCTAGACCAGTAGTCGATGACGACGTGTTTTGGCTTGGGCTATCTGCACTCACGACATTGGCCCCCATAAACATAAGAGCCGCAACCGCAACAGAAGCTGCACCAAAGCTATATTTACGAATAGAGAAGCGCAAGACTTTTTCGCGTTGATGGCGCTTTACCCTACTGAGTGAATTCGATTTATCTTCCATGTTACCTCCTTAAGAAGACTAATGATATAATAAAAAATAAGTTTCCCAACTCCCACTCCTTCAGAGAGTGAAGCTAGAAACAGCACCGTGATTCTTACTAGTGAGTAAATGATAGGAGATGATACTAGGTCACCCTTAAGCCTCAAGTAACTATAATATCACAGCTATCACAGCTATCACAGCTATCACAGCTATCACAGCTATCACAGCTATCACAGCTATCACAGCTATCACAGCTATCACAGCTATCACAGCTACATTATACCACTTTGATAAAATTAGTCAACACTTATCCTGACACTTTTATCATTTTTTTCATCGCTGAATCTCACTAACAGTTCTATAAGGAAGTTAGCCACCCAGCCCTCCTAAAAATGAGATGTTTTAGAAGTAGAGGTGTCCTATTCTCGTTTCAATCTACTATAGCTTATGACGAGCCCTTCCTTTACCAGACAGATCTATAGCGAAAGGAAATAAAAACGCAACAGATTGATTAGGAAATGCAAAGCAATTTCTAAAACTGTTTTAGCAGTCGCTATCTACTTTCCTAGATTCCAGCTACTCTATCTTTGACACCGACTCATCTACTCTTGCCCCTATTTTTAAGCACAATAAAAGCCAGTAGACTCGAGTTCCTACTGACTTTCCTTCTCCGTGGTTTGGACTAGGCAGCCAAAACGTTGCGTCCTTTACGACGACGAGCTGCCAATACGCGACGACCATTTTTAGTTGACATACGGTTACGGAATCCGTGTTTGCGCGCACGACGAAGTTTACTTGGTTGATAAGTACGTTTCACGATGAATACCTCCTCATAGATTTTGTATTCGTTTAGCTTACTATAAAGTGATCAGTTACTAAACATACTTTACCATTCTATCTGATTCTGTCACTTTTGTCAATAGCTCTAGGCAATTGTTTCCAGCTTTTTCTCATGTAAGCCCTATCTGCGATACTGTTTTAAGAAACGAGTCATCTTTTCTTGGATTTGGGCTAGTTCCTCGACACGAGGAAGGTAAACGATACGGAAGTGGTCTGGTTCCTGCCAGTTAAAACCGCGACCATGAACCAAGAGCACCTTTTCCTGCTTCAAGAAATCAAGGACAAACTGCTCATCATCATCGATACGGTACATATTGCGGTCGATTTTGGGGAAGATATAGAGACCCGCCTTGGGTTTAACGGCAGATAAACCTGGAATATCCTGAATGGCATGGTAGATGAAGTTTCTTTGCTCATAAATCCGTCCACCAGGAAGGAGTAATTCATCGACTGACTGGTGACCACCCAAGGAGGTTTGGACGACTTGTTGGGCCAAAACGTTAGAGCAAAGGCGCATATTGGACAGCATATTGAGCCCTTCGATATAGCCCTTAACATGAGTCTTAGGGCCAGACAGGACCATCCAACCCACACGGAAACCAGCGATACGATGCGATTTTGACAGACCATTCATGCTGACACAGAAGAGATCCGGTGCCAGACTCGCCACAGGCGTATGCACATGCCCATCCATGACCATGCGATCATGATCTCGTCCGCAAAGATGATCAAGTCGTTTTGACGGGCAATCTCAATAATCTCCAGCAAGAGTTCCTTCGGATAAAGGGCTCCAGTTGGGTTGTTTGGATTGATAAGGACGATTGCCTTGGTATTGGAAGTGATTTTTGACTTGATATCCGCAATATCAGGGTACCATTCTGCAGCTTCATCACAGATATAGTGAACGGCATTTCCTCCAGCTAGGCTGACAGCCGCCGTCCAGAGAGGATAGTCTGGCATTGGCACCAAGACCTCGTCTCCATTGTCCAAAAGCCCCTGCATGGACATGACAATCAGCTCACTGACACCATTTCCAAGGTAAATATCATCAATATCTACGTTTGGGAATTTCTTCAGTTGGCAGTACTGCATGATGGCCTTACGGGCTGAGAAAATCCCTTTGGAATCAGAATATCCTTCACTATCACGCGCATTCATAATCAAGTCATGGATGACCTCGTCTGGCGCTGTAAAGCCAAATTCTGCTGGATTTCCTGTGTTCAGACGCAAAATCTTTTCTCCATTTGCTCGCATCCGCATGGCTTCTTCCAAAACCGGACCACGGATATCATAAGCAACATGCTCTAACTTACTAGACTTGTTATATTCTTTCATCTTGTTTCCTCCATTCATCAGACTAGTAACATTATACCACTAGAAAGAGAATGCGACAAGTTTACTGGAAGCTGTTACTAAAATCCTACAGAAGAAAAACCTCGCTAAAAGCGAGGAAATAGAGGAGAGTTTAAAGAGAATAACTATCCACCATAATTTCTCATAGTAGAAAATAAGGTATAGGCTGCAGATGCATATAATCTCCCATCTGGAGATAATACGTCACTATCAAGAATAGCTTTTAACTGTTTGATAAATCGTTTATCACAATCAATATTCCAATATCCATTATCTCTATAACAAATATCGTGATCTTTACATGCCCAGTCTAAAATATCAATTGCATTCCCATTTCTATCATCCATTGTATGACCTGGACCACACCAATTACCATAAGTAGGAATCAAACCTCTTCTTATTCTTTTTATTACTTTATTATGAGATAGCTTCTGATTTTTATAACTTATAGCGAGTTCATTCACCATTTCTGCAAGAGTTATTGTTTCTTTATTTTCATTCTGTTCTTCCATAATATCCGTCCGAATAAAAGGAATATTCGATTCATCTAATTCAGTGTATTTTTTCAAAATAGTAATTGATTGATCTATATTATTGGAATTTTCCTGAGCTACAACAGGAATAACCATTCCAAAAGTAAACAATACAAACATCATTGTAATTATATATTTAGAACATCTCATATCAACACCTCAACTAATTTCTACATACCAAAAGATAAACCTAGAAAAAGCAAGCCTAAAAAGGAGTCATAGAGAAGATTAAACATGAGGAAAAGCCCCCATATCATCAAGTAACCCCAACGCCCACTTCTTTTAGCGACTAGGAATAATACCAAATGGTAGAGTACATGAAAGACTAAAAAGCCAATAAAACCTGGATAGAGAAGCGGAATCAACTTCTCTAATTGCCAGATCATGATCACTTCTACCAAGACTGAAACTAAGATGATTCCATAATAAAGGAAATTTATTTTTTTTGATTCTTGAAAAGAGTTTTTCATAACCACTCCTCTCCAATCTATTCTATCTTCACTCTCACTCTTTTTTATATATTTTAACATATATACATACATATGTCAAGCGCTAACATTTTTTGAAAAATACTTTTTTTGCTTTACTTCTATAGTGAAAAGGTTTACAATTGTAGTAAGAAAATTTCAGGAGGTTTCATTATGACACAACGTTACCAAAATATCATGGTCGCAATCGATGGTTCTAAGGAAGCAGACTTGGCTTTTGTCAAGGGAGTTCATTCTGCTCTACGAAACGACGCTAAACTCACCATCGCCCATGTCATTGACACACGCGCTCTCCAAAGCGTATCCACCTTTGATGCTGAAGTTTACGAACAACTCCAAGTCGACGCTGAAAGTCTGATGAAAGAGTACGAAAAACGTGCTAAAGATGCTGGTGTGGCCGATGTTCATATCGTCATTGAAATGGGAAATCCAAAGACCCTACTGGCACGTACTATTCCCGATGCTGAGGAAGTGGACCTCATCCTCCTTGGCGCAACCGGTCTCAACGCCTTTGAACGCCTCTTAGTCGGCTCTTCATCTGAATACATCCTCCGCCATGCTAAGGTCGATTTGCTGGTTGTGAGAGAACAAGAAAAAACCTTATAATCACAAAGAAAAGGAGCTCAGCGCTCCTTTTTGTTTACTATTTATACTCTTCGAAAATCTCTTCAAACCACGTCAACTTCCATCTGCAACCTCAAAAACATGTTTAGCTGACTTCGTCAGTTCTATCCACAACCTCAAAACAGTGTTTTGAGCAACCTGCGGCTAGCTTCCTAGTTTGCTCTTTGATTTTCATTGAGTATTATTTCTCTCTTTATGACGCTCATAAGCCTTGAGCTGGCGCTGCAGTTCCTTTTTAATAGCAGGTTCTGGAGCATATTTTTCTTCCCAATCATCTGGTTTTAAGATTTTGTGGGTCACTGGATCAAAATGAGCCTTGCCATCTGGAAAAATTTTCCCCATATTAGCCTGATGGACAATGTCAAAAATACGTTCTGGGTCCACCCCCATCAAGACAAAACTACCGTAGGTAAAGTAAAGCGTGTCAATCAAGGCATCCACTTGCCCTATCAAATCTTGCTGGGCAGGCGTCTTCTTGGCTACTTTATCTGCCGCCTTATCAAGAGTCTGATGAAGTTGCGATAGAGCTTGACCAAAGTCCTCTTCAGAAGGACTGGCTGCTCGAACAAACTCCACCAATTCTTCTATTTTAAAGCCAGCCCTATGGGTTGCACCTTCTAAATCCCAAGCTCGAGGTTCTTCTTGGGTTCGTTCATCCATCATGTGGTGGAAGGTCTTGACCTTATTGAAATGATAGTCACGGCTGACAAAGACTTTTTCTGAAGCCAAAACACCAAAATGTTCCAAGGCCTTGTGGATTCCGTCTTGCTGATTGCTGGTGGTAATGTGCTTGGCAACTTCCTTGACACTGCTACTACCATTTCCCATAGCAACCGACATCCCAACACCTGCCAGCATTTCTAGATCGTTATCTGAGTCACCAAAGGCCATGACTTGATTGAGGTCAAAGCCATATTCTTTCCCGACTAGTCGAATGCCTTCCAATTTAGAGTTTCCTTGATTGATGACATCCGCAGCAAAAGGATTGCTACGTGTCAATTTCAAGTCTTCAAAATCAGCTGCCGCCTTCTCAGATTCTTCTGGCGTCATCAGCATCAAAACTTGGTAGATAGGCTGATTCATCAGGTGAAGCAGGTCTTCTTCCTTTTGAGGAACAACCTTGCTGACCATGCGATTAAAAGACTGACTCACTGTTCGGGTTAAAACAGAGGGAACGAAGCGACTGATTCGTTGGGAAAAAGAACCCAAACCAAAAGACATGATTTTGGAACCCAACATGGCATCCTTGGTCCCTAGGGCAATCTCCTTACCCTCTTTTTTAGCATAGCTAATTAGATGGCGCAAGTGCAACTTGGAAATAGGGCTCGTGAACAAGACTCTGTCTTTAGTAAAGATGTACTGGCCATTATAGGTTACCGCAAAATCCAGGTCCAAATCGTCCATCAATTCCTTAACAAAAAAAGGTCCTCGCCCTGTCGCTACACCGACAAGCACCCCTTGTTCTTTAACAATCTTAATCGCGTCCCTAGTGGATTTCAAAACACTCTTGCGATTGTTGACTAGTGTTCCATCGATATCAAAAAAAACAGCTTTGACTTCCATCCTATCCCAATCTCCCCTTTTGTGATACAATGATTATACCACATTTCAGAAAGAGTAAGTAAATCATGCCTAAGAAAATCCTTGTTTTACATACAGGTGGGACTATTTCCATGCAGGCCGATGCTTCTGGCGCTGTTGTGACGAGTTCAGATAATCCTATGAATCATGTGTCCAACCCACTTGAAGGAATCCAAGTTCATGCCTTGGACTTTTTTAACCTGCCAAGCCCCCATATCAAACCCAAACATATGCTGGCTCTCTACCAAAAAATCAAAGAGGAAGCAGATAACTACGATGGGGTGGTGATCACACACGGAACCGATACTTTAGAGGAAACAGCCTATTTCCTCGATACCATGAAAATTCCCCACATGCCCATCGTTCTAACAGGAGCCATGCGCAGCTCCAATGAGCTCGGTAGTGATGGTGTTTATAACTATCTGAGTGCTTTGCGAGTGGCCAGCGATGACAGGGCTGCTGACAAAGGAGTTTTGGTCGTTATGAACGATGAAATCCACGCTGCCAAGTATGTCACCAAAACACATACGACTAATGTCAGCACCTTCCAGACCCCAACACATGGTCCCCTCGGTCTCATCATGAAACAGGAAATCCTCTACTTTAAAACAGCTGAACCTCGTGTTCGCTTTGATCTTGATTACATACAAGGCTTGGTGCCTATCATCTCGGCTTATGCTGGTATGACAGATGAGCTGATTGATATGCTGGATTTGGAACAATTGGACGGTTTGATTATCCAAGCCTTCGGAGCTGGTAATATTCCCAAAGAAACGGCTCAAAAATTAGAAAACCTTCTGCAAAAAGGAATCCCAGTCGCCCTGGTTTCACGATGCTTTAACGGTATCGCTGAGCCTGTTTATGCCTACCAGGGTGGGGGCGTGCAATTACAAAAATCTGGTGTCTTCTTTATTAAAGAACTCAACGCCCAAAAAGCCCGCTTGAAACTCCTCATTGCCCTCAATGCTTAGGACTAACAGGGCAAGATTTGAAAGACTATATGGAAGGCTAAGACTCTTGAAAAATCTCTTCAAACCACGTCAGCTTCCATCTACAAGCTCAAAGCAAGGACTTGAGCTGACTTCGTCAGTTCTATCCACAAGCTCAAAGCAGGGACTTGAGCTGACTTCGTCAGTTTCATCCACAAGCCCAAAGCAGCGACTTGAGCTGACTTCGTCAGTTTCATCCACAAGCTCAAAGCAGCGACTTGAGCTGACTTCGTCAGTTTCATCCACAAGCTCAAAGCAGGGACTTGAGCTGACTTCGTCAGTTTCATCCACAAGCTCAAAGCAGGGACTTGAGCTGACTTCGTCAATTCTATCCACAAGCTCAAAGCAGGGACTTGAGCTGACTTCGTCAGTTTCATCCACAAGCTCAAAGCAGGAACTTGAGCTGACTTCGTCAGTTTCATCCACAAGCTCAAAACAGGGACTTGAGCTGACTTCGTTAGTTCTATCCACAAGCTCAAAGCAGGGGCTTGAGCTGACTTCGTTAGTTCTATCCACAAGCTCAAAGCAGGGACTTGAGCTGACTTCGTCAGTTTCATCCACAAGCTCAAAACAGGGACTTGAGCTGACTTCATCAGTTTCATCTACAAGCTCAAAGCAGTGTGTTGCGCAGCCTTTAACCAGCCGCCTAGTCCGCTCTATGGTATTTATTAAGTCAACATCTCTTGTTTAAGAGCACAAAATCAGGAAATCTTCTCGATTCCCTGATTTTTTCTATTTCCGTTTTCGTGTTGAACGTCGTTCTGTTAATCCATGAGATAATAGAACTTCACGTTCTTCCAACACTTCCTTGTGCATAATCTTAGTCAACATACGCATACTAATGGCACCAAGGTCATAAAGAGGTTGGGCAATAGTTGTCAAGTTTGGACGGGTAAAGCGAGAGACTTGCGAATCATCACTGGCAATGATCTCAAATTCTTCTGGTACAGAAACACCCTTATCAGCCAAACCGTTCAAGACACCTGCCGCCAACTCATCACCTGTTACAATTGCTGCAGTTGCATTTGATGAAATCAAGCGCTCTGCCAAGGCATAGCCATCTTCATAAGTGTATTTAGATTCAAATACCAAGCCTTCGCTATAAGGAATATCTGCTTTTTTCAAAGCTTCCTTGTAACCAACCAAACGAACCTTACCATTGATGTCATCCACTAGTGGACCACTGACAAAAGCAATGCGCTCATTTTCTTTAGCGAGGTAGGTCACTGCATCAATCGTAGCTTGTTTGTAGTCAATATTGACACTTGGAAGCTGATGCTCTACATCCACAGTTCCTGCGAGAACAATCGGAGTACGTGAACGCGAAAATTCTGAGCGAATTTTATCTGTCAAGTGATAACCCATAAAGATAATGCCATCTACCTGCTTTGAAAAGAGGGTATTGACAACAGAAACTTCTTTCTCGTTATCTTCATCGCTATTAGCTAGGACAATATTGTACTTGTACATTTCTGCAATATCATCAATCCCCTTAGCCAAACTCGAAAAATAACCATTGGTAATATTTGGAATCACGACACCGACAGTGGTTGTCTTTTTACTTGCAAGACCACGCGCAACTGCATTTGGACGATAATCCAAACGATCAATTACCTCTAACACTTTTTTACGGGTATTCTCTTTTACATTTTTATTGCCATTAACCACACGGCTGACCGTCGCCATGGAAACACCTGCTTCACGAGCGACATCATAAATGGTTACTGTATCATCTGCATTCATTCCTTTTCCTGTCCTTTCTATCCCACACATTCTTTTACAAGTAGAGGCACCGATTAAAGCTCTATATCTACTTACAAAAGTGAAGATGTGAAAATTTCGTTTTCATATTTTTACTTATTCCATTCTATCACTAATTGTAAACACTTTCAAGTGTTTTTTGAGGATTGATTGAAAAAATTTCATAGAAAGCCTAGGTTTAGCTCCTTGCTACCACCTTAGAGCCACAAAAAGGAGGAAACTAAGCCCCCTCAAGTTACAAATTGTTTGATTGAATAATTTTAACACATAATGGTTTTCGCGTTATGATAGTATCACAACCAACCAGATTCTTTCGCGATATTAGCTGCCTCTGTTCGATTACCTGCATCTAGTTTCGAAAGAATATTAGTGACATAGTTTCGGACTGTTCCGTTGGATAGATAAAGTTTGTCTGCAATTTCTTGGTTAGAGAAGCCCTGAGCAATTCCCTTTAAAACTGCGATTTCTTGTTCTGTTAATGGATTGGGATGCGTCATCACCACTTCCATCAATTCAGGCGAATACTCCTTGCGTCCTTCGAGGACGGTGTGCAAGGTTTTCATGAGGTCTGCAATGTTTCTTTCTTTTAATACATAAGCATCTACTCCAGCCTTGACCGCACGTTCAAAATACCCAGGACGCTTGAAGGTCGTCACCACAACCACCTTTGTTTCTAGATTTTCTGCTCGTATCCACTCCAAGACTTCAAGACCTGTCTTAACAGGCATTTCTACGTCAAGGATGGCGATATCCACAGACTCCTTTTCTAATAGTTGGATTGCTTCTTGCCCATTCTTGGCTTGAAAGATAGACTCTACATCCGGTTGAAGCGTGAGCAACTGGCACATGGCATCTCGCAACATACTTTGATCTTCTGCGACTAATACTTTCATCTAGTTTCTCTCCTTATAAGCTAGTCGAACCTGAACTTCTGTCGGTTGTTTCCAACTAATTACCTTTACTTCTCCCGAAATTGGAAGAACACGATCTCGAACTGTATGGAGGTCATCCCCCTTTATAGAAGCAAAGCCACAGCCATCATCTCTCACTGTTAGAATGAGTTCCTTCTCTGTCCGTTCTAATTTTAAGTAGACTTTAGACGCTTTAGCATGTTTGATGATATTGGTCACCAACTCAAGCAAAATCATGGAAGCCGTTGACTCCAATTCCTGAGTAAGGCTAGCGGTATCTAGTTGATTAGCCGTTTCCACCTCAATTCCAGCAATCTCTAACATCTTTTTGACAGTTTCAAGTTCTGATGCTAAGGTCCGTGATTTCAGATTTTCCACAATGGTTCGCACTTCATTCATGGAATCCTTGCTTATCTGGTGAATTTCTTTTAATTCCTTTTCCACCTGTGGATAAGCCTCCATCTGAAATAACTGCAGGGCCAGATCTGTCTTGACACTCAGCATAGCAAAGGTGTGTCCCAGACTATCATGCAAATCCTGACCGATACGACTGCGTTCATTTTCAGCAAGCAAAAGATTTATCTGGGCATTCTGCTTAGCCTGAGCTTCTTTCAAATCCTCGATAAGGCGAATCCGAACCGAGCCCAAAGTCATCAAATCGACAAAAGTAAGAATTACAAGCATATAGACTAGAAACTCAACTTCGATTCTCTGAAAAATCAAAAGTCGCCCCACAACAAGGACTTGAGCAAGGAGAAATGTCCATACATGTAAAGACTTTAAACTACGTACGCCAAAATGATAAATTAAGAGATTGGAAAGGAAAAAGAAAAACCAGATATAATTCCCAGCAACAAAGGCGGTATTCCCAGCTACATAGACCAGCATGATCCCCAGAAAAGCCAAGATAGGCGCTGGTTCTTAGTTATTAAAACACCCAAATACGTCACTACAAATAGAATATCAACCAATAAATGCCAAGCAGGAAGCTCCCCAATCACTACAGGTAGGATGGGAAAAAGCATAAAAATCAAACTGGCCCAAAACATATAGTGTATGCTTTTCAGTCTTTCAAGCATTAAGCATTCTCCTTATGACCTTGAAGGTAAATAGTCAAACCAAATAAAACTGCTGAAAAAACAAGTAAATAAACTGTGGCTGATAGATTGATGCCACCCTCGTTTAAGAAGGTCTTGAGCAACTCCATCAATTGATAGGTCGGGAGACACTTACCGACTGCTTGCATCCAGTCTGGAAATAAAGAGATGGGCATCCAGAGTCCGCCTAAAACAGCCAATCCTAGATAAAGAAGATTGCCCACGACAGACATCAGCTGACTAGTTGGTAAGAGCGTCAAGGTCAAGCCAAGTGCTACAAAAGCAATACTTCCCAAAATCAGCAAAATCGCAGCTCCAACCCAGCTTGCTAAAGGCATATCCACACCTCTTACAAAATGCCCAACTGAGAAAACAACCAGAATTGAGACCAAATAATCAACCAGCATACTTGTTATCTTTGATAGATAATATTCTACCATATTTACAGGGCTATGACGCAATGTTTTCTGCCAGTTGTTGATCTTATCGGTATGTAAAACAGCTGGGAATGAAAACATAGCGGTCGACATCATGGAAAAAGCCGTCATGGAGATGAGGTAGTCGCGCATAAAATTCGCGGGTCCACCTGGTGTGTCCTGGTAGATGCCAGAAAAGAATAAATAGAAGGCTGTCGGCATCCCTACTGATAATAAATAATAGACTGATTGCCGTTTGGTCAATAGAAATTCTATCTTGTTTAGTGCGATCCATCGTTTCATCTTAGTCATCTCCCTTTTGTGTTTCTTCAAAGATTGTATCCAACAAGCTACGATTATTGACTTCAATTTCTTGAATCCTACATCCTGCTTGCACTAACAGTTGCCAAAAAGCATCCGCTTCACGTGTAACTACTTGCAAAGCATCTTGTTTTTGTGACCAGTTTTCAACCAAGTTAGACTGCTCAATGACTTCCTTGTAAGCTAGAGGAAGGATAAAATGCTTTTCTATTTCCTCGCTACGCATAGCTAGAGGCGTCGTATCACGAATCAACTCTCCCTTATTTAAAACCAAAATCCGGTCAGCTGTATGTTCTACCTCTTCGATATAATGGGAGGAATAGAGAATGGTGACTCCTTGCGCTTTTAGGTCCCGAACAATTTCCCAAAAACGTTGACGGGTAGAGGTATCCATGGCAGCAGTTGGCTCATCTAAAAAGACAAGCTTTGGTCGCCCAATCAAGGTCAAGACGAAAGAAAAGAGACGCTTTTGCCCACCTGACAATTTTTCTGCAAATTGCTCTTTTTGTTGCTGATTAAACTGCAATAGTTGATCGATTTCCTGATTGCTCAAGGAATTTGGATAAATTTTTTGAAAGAAAGCAATCAACTCTTTTACCTTTAGTTTCTGAACGATTACATTCTCTTGAGGGAGGTAGGATCTTGTATAGTCTAACTGAGAACTCGTTACTGGTAAACCTTTAATAGATACTTGACCGCTGGAGACCAATTTATCTCCGAGCAAACAGTCCAAGAGTGTGGTCTTTCCTGCTCCGTTTGGCCCAATCATGGCAACACATTCACCTTCAGCTATCTCAAAGGAAATATCCTTCAAAATAGCCTTACCCTTGATGTTTTTATGTAAGCCTTGTACCTTAATCATGTTCATAATATTCTCCTTTCAATCACTCCATTCCCATAGGGAAAACGACGAAAATCATAAATCCAAAACCCCAAGCACCACGGATGAATTGGTAAAGGAAGTCTTGATCAAACCAACCTGTAAACATTTCTACCAACCATACCAAGAGTGACAGACCAATAAAGAGATAGATAATCGCTTTTTTCATTCCTCAAACTCCTTTTTCACATCTCCGACTAATTTCAAACCTTCTCGGATAAGCCAGGACATCATTCCAAAGCCAGCAAAGACCTCCCAAGGAAAATGATAGAAATCTTCATCCAATCCCGAAAACATGAGATAGGTCATAACTCCTGCTGCTACTAAACTTACAGCGATAATCATTTTATTTCTTATCTCTTCTTCCTCCATTTGGTACTACAATTATAGTCTTTTGAAATCAGAGGAGATAGAAGCTTCTGTCACTAGAAAATATGACAAATGTCATAAAAAATTATGTTCAAAACAAGCAAGATACACTATACAATAAAACACAATTAGAAAAATCTAAGGCAACTTCCTCAAAAGAGATATCAAACCCAATTCACACCATAATGTAAACTAATACTTATTTAAAATCAAAAAAAGTAGAAATTTTTATCAGGCAAACATATATATTATACGTTGAACAAAACCCTAAAATTTATAAGAGTTATAAAATCTGTTAAATTTCAATGGATACCTAAACTACGGTATTTATTGAAAAGACTGGAGACAAAAAGTATACGCTGCCAAAATGAATTGCTGAAAATCAAAAAAGAGAGAACCAAAATGATTCTCTCTTAATGTATATAATATCTAGTTATAAAAACACACACTCACATATCTCTGTAATGTATCGGGAAGACAGGATTCGAACCTGCGACACCTTGGTCCCAAACCAAGTACTCTACCAAGCTGAGCTACTTCCCGAGTTAAATAGAAAAATGCACCCTAGAGGAGTCGAACCTCTAACCGCCTGATTCGTAGTCAGGTACTCTATCCAGTTGAGCTAAGGGTGCTCATTAGTTTATGCCGAAGACCGGAATCGAACCGGTACGATCGTTACCAATCGCAGGATTTTAAGTCCTGTGCGTCTGCCAGTTCCGCCACCCTTACCTCTCTAAGCGAACGACGGGATTCGAACCCGCGACCCCCACCTTGGCAAGGTGGTGTTCTACCACTGAACTACGTTCGCACTATTTTCTTCTATCTAAAAATGCTTACTACATGACTTGAACACGCGACCCTCTGATTACAAATCAGATGCTCTACCAACTGAGCTAAGCTTACCATCTATTATATCTCAATGCGGGTTAAGGGACTTGAACCCCCACGCCGTTAAGCGCCAGATCCTAAATCTGGTGCGTCTGCCAATTCCGCCAAACCCGCATATATGACCCGTACTGGGCTCGAACCAGTGACCCATTGATTAAAAGTCAATTGCTCTACCAACTGAGCTAACGAGTCTAAAATAACTTGCGTTACCTTAAACGGTCCCGACGGGAATCGAACCCGCGATCTTCGCCGTGACAGGGCGACGTGATAACCGCTACACTACGGGACCTTTGGGAGTTAACGGGATCGAACCGCTGACCCTCTGCTTGTAAGGCAGATGCTCTCCCAGCTGAGCTAAACTCCCTAGAGCTAAGCGACTTCCCTATCTCACAGGGGGCAACCCCCAACTACTTCCGGCGTTCTAGGGCTTAACTTCTGTGTTCGGCATGGGTACAGGTGTATCTCCTAGGCTATCGTCACTTAACTCTGAGTAATACCTACTCAAAATTGAATATCTATTCAAACCAAGAAAACCGTTCGCTTTCGTATTCTCAGTTACTTTGGATAAGTCCTCGAGCTATTAGTATTAGTCCGCTACATGTGTCGCCACACTTCCACTTCTAACCTATCTACCTGATCATCTCTCAGGGCTCTTACTGATATATAATCATGGGAAATCTCATCTTGAGGTGGGTTTCACACTTAGATGCTTTCAGCGTTTATCCCTTCCCTACATAGCTACCCAGCGATGCCTTTGGCAAGACAACTGGTACACCAGCGGTAAGTCCACTCTGGTCCTCTCGTACTAGGAGCAGATCCTCTCAAATTTCCTACGCCCGCGACGGATAGGGACCGAACTGTCTCACGACGTTCTGAACCCAGCTCGCGTGCCGCTTTAATGGGCGAACAGCCCAACCCTTGGGACCGACTACAGCCCCAGGATGCGACGAGCCGACATCGAGGTGCCAAACCTCCCCGTCGATGTGAACTCTTGGGGGAGATAAGCCTGTTATCCCCAGGGTAGCTTTTATCCGTTGAGCGATGGCCCTTCCATACGGAACCACCGGATCACTAAGCCCGACTTTCGTCCCTGCTCGAGTTGTAGCTCTCGCAGTCAAGCTCCCTTATACCTTTACACTCTGCGAATGATTTCCAACCATTCTGAGGGAACCTTTGGGCGCCTCCGTTACCTTTTAGGAGGCGACCGCCCCAGTCAAACTGCCCGTCAGACACTGTCTCCGATAGGATCACCTATCTGGGTTAGAGTGGCCATAACACAAGGGTAGTATCCCAACAACGTCTCCTTCGAAACTGGCGTCCCGATCTCATAGACTCCTACCTATCCTGTACATGTGGTACAGACACTCAATATCAAACTGCAGTAAAGCTCCATGGGGTCTTTCCGTCCTGTCGCGGGTAACCTGCATCTTCACAGGTACTAAAATTTCACCGAGTCTCTCGTTGAGACAGTGCCCAAATCATTACGCCTTTCGTGCGGGTCGGAACTTACCCGACAAGGAATTTCGCTACCTTAGGACCGTTATAGTTACGGCCGCCGTTTACTGGGGCTTCAATTCATACCTTCGCGTTACCGCTAAGCACTCCTCTTAACCTTCCAGCACCGGGCAGGCGTCACCCCCTATACATCATCTTACGATTTAGCAGAGAGCTGTGTTTTTGATAAACAGTTGCTTGGGCCTATTCACTGCGGCTGACTTCAAGTCAGCACCCCTTCTCCCGAAGTTACGGGGTCATTTTGCCGAGTTCCTTAACGAGAGTTCTCTCGCTCACCTGAGGCTACTCGCCTCGACTACCTGTGTCGGTTTGCGGTACGGGTAGAGTATGTTTAAACGCTAGAAGCTTTTCTTGGCAGTGTGACGTCACTAACTTCGCTACTAAACTTCGCTCCCCATCACAGCTCAATGTTATAGAACTAAGCATTTAACTCAATTCACACCTCACTGCTTAGACAGACACTTCCAATCGTCTGCTTTAGTTAGCCTACTGCGTCCCTCCATCACTACATACTCTAGTACAGGAATATCAACCTGTTGTCCATCGGATACACCTTTCGGTCTCTCCTTAGGTCCCGACTAACCCAGGGCGGACGAGCCTTCCCCTGGAAACCTTAGTCTTACGGTGGACAGGATTCTCACCTGTCTTTCGCTACTCATACCGGCATTCTCACTTCTATGCGTTCCAGCACTCCTCACGGTATACCTTCATCACACATAGAACGCTCTCCTACCATACCTATAAAGGTATCCACAGCTTCGGTAAATTGTTTTAGCCCCAGACATACATTTTCGGCGCAGGGTCACTCGACTAGTGAGCTATTACGCACTCTTTGAATGAATAGCTGCTTCTAAGCTAACATCCTAGTTGTCTGTGCAACCCCACATCCTTTTCCACTTAACAATTATTTTGGGACCTTAGCTGGTGGTCTGGGCTGTTTCCCTTTCGACTACGGATCTTAGCACTCGCAGTCTGACTGCCGACCATAATTCTTTGGCATTCGGAGTTTATCTGAGATTGGTAATCCGGGATGGACCCCTCACCCAAACAGTGCTCTACCTCCAAGAATCTCTAATGTCGACGCTAGCCCTAAAGCTATTTCGGAGAGAACCAGCTATCTCCAAGTTCGTTTGGAATTTCTCCGCTACCCACAAGTCATCCAAGCACTTTTCAACGTGCCCTGGTTCGGTCCTCCAGTGCGTCTTACCGCACCTTCAACCTGCTCATGGGTAGGTCACATGGTTTCGGGTCTACGTCATGATACTAAGGCGCCCTATTCAGACTCGGTTTCCCTACGGCTCCGTCTCTTCAACTTAACCTCGCATCATAACGTAACTCGCCTAGGTTCATTCTACAAAAGGCACGCTCTCACCCATTAACGGGCTCGAACTTGTTGTAGGCACACGGTTTCAGGTTCTATTTCACTCCCCTCCCGGGTGCTTTTCACCTTTCCCTCACGGTACTGGTTCACTATCGGTCACTAGGGAGTATTTAGGGTTGGGAGATGGTCCTCCCAGATTCCGACGGGATTTCACGTGTCCCGCCGTACTCAGGATACTGCTAGGTACAAAGACTATTTTAAATATGAGGCTATTACTCTCTTTGGCTGATCTTCCCAAATCATTCTTCTATAATCTTTGAGTCCACATTGCAGTCCTACAACCCCGAAGAGTAAACTCTTCGGTTTGCCCTCCTGCCGTTTCGCTCGCCGCTACTAAGGCAATCGCTTTTGCTTTCTCTTCCTGCAGCTACTTAGATGTTTCAGTTCACTGCGTCTTCCTCCTCACATCCTTAACAGATGTGGGTAACAGGTAGTACCTGTTGGGTTCCCCCATTCGGAAATCCCTGGATCATCGCTCACTTACAGCTACCCAAGGCATATCGTCGTTTGTCACGTCCTTCTTCGGCTCCTAGTGCCAAGGCATCCACCGTGCGCCCTTATTAACTTAACCTTATTTTCTGACCTTTCAGTCATAAACTCTTATTAATACTACAGCGTTTTCGGTTTATTTTCTTGTTACTATTTGATATAGATATTCAATTTTCAATGTGCATTACTTGGTGATCTCTCACCAATGGAGCCTAGCGGGATCGAACCGCTGACCTCCTGCGTGCAAAGCAGGCGCTCTCCCAGCTGAGCTAAGGCCCCACAAGACCTCTCAAGACTAAACAAGACCAATGCGCAGTTCCTTTTCCTTAGAAAGGAGGTGATCCAGCCGCACCTTCCGATACGGCTACCTTGTTACGACTTCACCCCAATCATCTATCCCACCTTAGGCGGCTGGCTCCTTACGGTTACCTCACCGACTTCGGGTGTTACAAACTCTCGTGGTGTGACGGGCGGTGTGTACAAGGCCCGAACGTATTCACCGCGGCGTGCTGATCCGCGATTACTAGCGATTCCGACTTCATGTAGGCGAGTTGCAGCCTACAATCCGAACTGAGACTGGCTTTAAGAGATTAGCTTGCCGTCACCAAGCTTGCGACTCGTTGTACCAGCCATTGTAGCACGTGTGTAGCCCAGGTCATAAGGGGCATGATGATTTGACGTCATCCCCACCTTCCTCCGGCTTATTACCTAGCAGTCTCGCTAGAGTGCCCAACTGAATGATGGCAACTAACAATAGGGGTTGCGCTCGTTGCGGGACTTAACCCAACATCTCACGACACGAGCTGACGACAACCATGCACCACCTGTCACCTCTGTCCCGAAGGAAAACTCTATCTCTAGAGCGGTCAGAGGGATGTCAAGACCTGGTAAGGTTCTTCGCGTTGCTTCGAATTAAACCACATGCTCCACCGCTTGTGCGGGCCCCCGTCAATTCCTTTGAGTTTCAACCTTGCGGTCGTACTCCCCAGGCGGAGTGCTTAATGCGTTAGCTGCGGCACTAAACCCCAAAGGGTCTAACACCTAGCAGCACTCATCGTTTACGGCGTGGACTACCAGGGTATCTAATCCTGTTTGCTCCCCACGCTTTCGAGCCTCAGCGTCAGTTACAAGCCAGAGAGCCGCTTTCGCCACCTGTTCCTCCATATATCTACGCATTTCACCGCTACACATGGAATTCCACTCTCCCCTCTTGCACTCAAGTTAAACAGTTTCCAAAGCCTACTATGGTTAAGCCACAGCCTTTAACTTCAGACTTATCTAACCGCCTGCGCTCGCTTTACGCCCAATAAATCCGGACAACGCTCGGGACCTACGTATTACCGCGGCTGCTGGCACGTAGTTAGCCGTCCCTTTCTGGTAAGATACCGTCACAGTGTGAACTTTCCACTCTCACACTCGTTCTTCTCTTACAACAGAGCTTTACGATCCGAAAACCTTCTTCACTCACGCGGCGTTGCTCGGTCAGACTTCCGTCCATTGCCGAAGATTCCCTACTGCTGCCTCCCGTAGGAGTCTGGGCCGTGTCTCAGTCCCAGTGTGGCCGATCACCCTCTCAGGTCGGCTATGTATCGTCGCCTTGGTGAGCCGTTACCCCACCAACTAGCTAATACAACGCAGGTCCATCTGGTAGTGATGCAATTGCACCTTTTAAGCAAATGTCATGCAACATCTACTCTTATGCGGTATTAGCTATCGTTTCCAATAGTTATCCCCCGCTACCAGGCAGGTTACCTACGCGTTACTCACCCGTTCGCAACTCATCCAGAGAAGCAAGCTCCTCCTTCAGCGTTCTACTTGCATGTATTAGGCACGCCGCCAGCGTTCGTCCTGAGCCAGGATCAAACTCTCATTAAAAGTTTGAGTTCTCACTCATTTCTGTCACTGACAGATTTATTGTTTTTTTCATTGTTCAGTACTACAACTTCAGTTGTAGTGCCCTGCACATTGGTTCGTCTTGTTCAGTTTTCAAAGGTCTTTGTCACTTACTTCTCTCAAGCGACAACTATATTAGTATATCACAATCACTTTCGCTTGTCAACACTTTTTTTGAAACTTTTTTAATCTTTTTTTCATCAAGTGTTCCAACCGCAACATACTATAGTCCGTACGGGATTCGAACCCGTGTTACCGCCGTGAAAAGGCGGTGTCTTAACCCCTTGACCAACGGACCAGAGTTGTTATTTTCAACTCTTACTATTATACAATCTTTTTCAGACTTGTCAACACCTTTTTAAAATTTTTTTTACTTTTTTGCATGACTTCCTAATGGGTACGGATGTCAAACTCTTTAAACACAATACGTAAATCTCTTAACACTCTTTGACGCCCTCGGAAGCGTTCATCTCTTAAGATGCGTTCTAATTCTTCTTGTTGCTCTTTAGTTTGTTTATTTCTATAATTTCTTAGTGTTTCATGAAAGAGATAATAATCGTCTAGCCAGAGTCCTCCATCACTTATACGATGACTGATTTCACCCACTTCTTCATAAGGTTCTTTATCATATCTTCGTTTGTGGCTTTCTTGTTTACGGATATGGTCTAAAATGATTACGGAATTTAGTTTTGAAGTATTTACGTAAACGAGGAATATCTTCTACTAGTCCTTCTTCTCTACTAATCAATTCATGTAAGCAAATCATTCCCTCTTGGTCCCAGTCCGATAGCTCCCATAAATGAAGGTAATATTCATTTCTACACTTATATATAATTCCCTGGACTTCTTCATACAATTCTTTAATCATTCTTTTCCCCTTTCTGTGTACAGTCTAACAGATTCAGAAACACTTTTGGCACATTTCATCCATTCTGTTCTCTACACCGTCTCAACTGCACAAAAAAGAGAGGTCTTGCCTCTCTTTGGGTTATAATTCTGCGATTTGGTTTAGGTTTACTTCTGCAACTGTGTCATTACCAAACATAGAGATAATCATCTTCACTTTGTTATTATCAATTTCTGTAATCTTACCAGTGTAGTCTGCAAAAGCACCATCAATAATACGTACAGTTTGACCAACTTCAACATCGATATCAAACTCTTGTACAGTTTGTCCCATAGAAACCAAGATATCACGAATTTCTTGTTCCAATAATGGAGTTGGTTTTGATCTATTTCCGTGAGATCCGACGAATCCTGTAACATTTGGTGTGTTTCGAACAACAAACCAAGCTTCATCTGTCATGACCATTTCTACAAGAACATAACCTGGAAAGCGATTTTCTTCTACTTCTTTTCTCTTTCCATTTTTTTCAACTTGCACTGTTTGCGTTGGAATTTCAACGCGTAAAATATTATCCAACATATTGTAGGTTTGTGCACGTTGTAATAAATTTTCTTTTACCTTATTTTCATAACCAGAATAAGTTTGTAAAACAAACCACCCTTTATCAAAACTATCCATGATATTTCCTTTCATAAATAGAAGATTTTTAGTGTACTTTCACTACTCTTCTAAAAAATGTTAATAAATCGAATCAAACCTGAAACAATCAACTGGTCAAAAATGTAAATAATTACTACAAAGAAAGCTGTGTATTCCATGATAGAACGAAAATCTCTCAGCTTTCCTTGCGAGTTGGCCATGTTGTGTCTTTAAGAAGTCTAAAAATATCTCCAATAAAACGCATCGCTCTCTCCTATCTCGTTTCTCTGTGTGTAGTGTACTTGCCACAATGCTTACAAAATTTATTTACTTCTAGTCGTGTAGGCTTGGGGGTTCCACTAATCTTGATTGAATAGTTTCTCGAACCACAAACCGCACAAGCTAGGCTTGCTTTTTTAGTGCCATAACGCCTCCATCTTATCTATTATAACAAGAAAGCTAGGCTTTGACAAGCATCTTAGCGAAATAGATTGACTACCGAATCCCATATTGTTTGAGCCTTTTCCTTAATCTTCGCATCCGAGATAGCCCGACTAGCCTCATCTACTAGACTTTGCGCACGTCCTCGAATATCAGACAAATTATCATCTGTCTGGCTATTATCATTGGTTTGTACTTGTTTTTTTGTGTTAGCTGGTGCAATTCCGTTTTTCTTATATGCATTTTCAACTGTAAAGGTACTTCCTGGTGTATAATGTAAAATGGTATTTGCAATATTTCTAAAGACATGAGCAGCACCATTTGATGTAGAACCCGCTAGATAGTGATTTTCATCAGTGGTTGGAAAACCAAGCCAATGACTAATCACCACATCCGGATATAACCAATTACCCACTGGTCACTTGTGTACTTTCTTGATTGAAAACTGCTTCAGTTGTACCAGTTTTCCCTGCCATGACATAGTCTGCAGGTGATGAACTAATACCTGTTCCGTTTGTAAATGTACCCAACATCATACTAGTCATCTTGTCAGCTACAGCTTTATCAATCACTCGTTTTTGTGAATGTTTATGGCTCGCAATGACCTGACCACTAGCATTTTCAATTCTACTAATAAAATGAGCTTCCGGCATTAAACCTTCATTAGCAAAGGCAGCATATGCTTGAGCCATTTGAAGAGGATTGGTTTCGACACCACTTCCCAAGGCGACACCAAGAACACGGTCTACCTTTTCCATGTTGAGTCCAAATTTTTCGCCTGCCTCAAAAGCCTTATCAACACCCAAATCATTAACAGTAGCAACAGCAGGTAGATTAAGCGATTCTGCCAAGGCTTGATACATAGGAACTTCTCGACTCGTTTTGATTCCTGCATAGTTATCAACCTTATAGCTGTTATACTGCATGGTATGGTTATCCAAGAGCTTGTTCAAAGCCCAACCTGCTTCAACTGCTGGCGTATAAACAACTAAAGGCTTAATTGTAGAACCAGGGCTACGTTTTGATTGAGTTGCATAGTTGAAATTCCAATCCAGTTTTATCATTGTCAGCAACTTGACCGACAACTCCACGAACTCCCCCTGTTTTCGGTTCAAGAGCTACACTTCCTGATTGTGCAAATGTTCCATCCTCTGCTCTCGGAAATAGCGATGTATTTTCATAGACAACCTGCATATTTGCTTGGTAGTTTTGGTCCAGCTCTGTGTGAATGCGGTAGCCATTATTGACAATCTCTTCCTCTGTTAAATTATACTTGGAAACAGCTTCATTGACCACAGCATCAAAATAAGAGGGGTAACGGTAATCTGAAATTTTTCCTTCATACTTATCGTGCAATTGCGAAGTCATATCAACTTCTGCAGCTTCGGTTTCTTGGTTTTTATCAATATATCCTGCTGCAACCATATTTTGCAAGACAGTGTCGCGACGATTGGTTGAATTTTCTACGGAATTCAAAGGATTATACAGTTCCTACCCCTTGAGCATCCCTGCCAGAGTCGCAGCTTGATCCAAACTCACTTCTGACGCAGAAACTCCAAAGTATTTCTTACTCGCATCTTCTACACCCCACACACCATTTCCAAAATAGGCGTTGTTAAGGTACATGGTTAAGATCTGATCCTTACTATATTTTTTTGTTAATTCCAAGGCAAGGAAAAATTCTTTCGCTTTTCTCTCAACAGTTTGATCCTGCGACAAATAGGCGTTTTTAGCCAACTGTTGGGTAATAGTAGAACCACCACCTGAACGACCAGCAGTGACAATAGCCAAGAAGAAACGACCATAGTTAATCCCGTCATTTTTATAGAAAGAACGGTCTTCTGTCGCAATAACAGCATTCTGCAAGTTTTTACTGATGTCAGTCAGTTCAACATAGGTTCCTTTTTGACCAGACAAGGCACCAGCCTCTTTTTCTTCACGGTCAAAAATGATAGTCCGAGTTTTCAAGGCGTTTTGCAAATCGTTAACATTGGTTGACTTAGCTACAGCAAACAAATAGGTTCCAACTAGCAAGCCTGCACTCAAACCTAGTATAAGGACAATCTTTGTTAGATGATAACGACGCCAGAATTTTCGAATTGGACCCACTTGGGCTAATTTTTTTCGATCACTGCGAGAACGACGCAAGCTAGTAGACCCAGAATCCTCTGATTCACTTGTTTCTTTTTTAAAAAGAGAAAGAAATTTCTCGAATAATTTATCTAATTTCATGCGTTTATTTTATCATCTTCATCATAGGAAGACAAGAATTTAGCTATTCCCTATCCAAATAGGGCTTTTTTTGTTACAATATCTGTATGCAATTCACTTTTACTTTACCAGACTCTTTACCTCAAATGACGGTTAAGCAATTACTGGAGGAACAACTCCTCATCCCTAGAAAAATCCGTCATTTTTTAAGAATCAAGAAACACATTTTGATTAATCAGCGAGAAGTTCATTGGAACGAGATGGTGAAACCTGGGGATGTTTGCCAGTTGACTTTTGATGAGGAAGATTATCCCAAAAAGGAAATTCCTTGGGGCAACCCAAACCTCGTTCAGGAAGTTTATCAAGATCAATACTTAGTTATTGTGAACAAAGCAGAGGGGATGAAAACGCATGGTAATCAGCCAAACGAAATCGCCCTTCTCAACCATGTCAGTGCCTATGTTGGCCAAACCTGCTATGTCGTTCATCGTCTGGACATGGAAACCAGTGGCTTGGTTCTCTTTGCCAAAAATCCTTTTATCCTGCCCATTCTCAACCGCTTATTGGAGAAAAAAGAGATTTCTAGGGAATATTGGGCGCTTGTTGACGGAAATATCAACAGCAAAGAACTGTTTTCAAAGACAAAATTGGGCGTGATCGCCATGACCGCAGAAAACGAATAGTTGATACAAAAAATGGGCAATATGCTGAAACGCATGTAAGCAGATTAAAGCAATTCCCAAACAAAACGACCCTTGTCCGTTGTAAACTAAAGACAGGGCGAACCCATCAGATTCGTGTGCACCTTTCGCATCATAACTTCCCTATTTTGGGCGACCCTCTCTATAACAGCAATCCAAAGACGAGTCGGCTTATGCTTCATGCCTTTCGACTGTCCTTTACCCATCCGCTTACTCTAGAGAAATTAAGCTTCACTGTCCTATCAGATACTTTTGAAACAGAATTAAAAAAGAATGGATGATTGTGTCATCCATTTTTAAATATTTGAAAAGCAAGACCAAGAGGCCTTGCTTTTTATCGACTCAAGAATTATTTAGCAATTTTTGCGAAGTATTCAAGAGTACGAACAAGTTGTGCAGTGTATGACATTTCGTTGTCGTACCATGATACAACTTTAACCAATTGTTTACCGTCAACGTCAAGGACTTTAGTTTGAGTTGCGTCAAACAATGAACCGTAAGACATACCTATGATATCTGAAGATACGATTGGATCTTCTGTGTAGCCGTATGATTCGTTTGAAGCTGCTTTCATAGCTGCATTCACTTCATCAACAGTAACGTTCTTTTCAAGAACAGCTACCAATTCAGTAACTGATCCAGTTGGAGTTGGAACGCGTTGTGCAGATCCGTCAAGTTTACCGTTCAATTCTGGAATTACAAGACCGATAGCTTTAGCAGCACCAGTTGAGTTAGGAACGATGTTTGCAGCACCAGCGCGAGCACGGCGAAGGTCACCACCACGGTGTGGTCCGTCAAGGATCATTTGGTCACCAGTGTAAGCGTGGATAGTAGTCATCAATCCTTCAACAACACCAAAGTTGTCTTGAAGAGCTTTAGCCATTGGAGCCAAGCAGTTTGTAGTACATGAAGCACCTGAGATAACTGTTTCAGTACCGTCAAGAACGTCGTGGTTAGTGTTGAATACAACTGTTTTAACGTCGTTTCCACCAGGAGCAGTGATAACAACTTTTTTAGCTCCACCTTTAAGGTGTTTTTCAGCTGCTTCTTTCTTAGCAAAGAAACCAGTAGCTTCAAGAACGATTTCTACACCGTCAGTAGCCCAGTCGATTTGTTCTGGATCACGTTCAGCAGAAACTTTAACGAATTTACCGTTAACTTCGAATCCACCTTCTTTAACTTCAACAGTACCGTCGAAACGACCTTGAGTTGTGTCGTATTTCAACAAGTGTGCAAGCATAACTGGATCTGTAAGGTCGTTGATGCGTGTAACTTCAACACCTTCTACGTTTTGGATACGACGGAAAGCAAGACGACCGATACGTCCGAAACCGTTAATACCAACTTTAACTACCATTAGTGATTTCCTCCTTATGAAAATCATGAAATTTTTATTGTGAAAAGAGTAACTTGAATCACTACAAATCACCTTTCAACAAACCTATTATATAACTATTTAAGTTGAATTGCAAGTACGGGCATTGTTTTTCTATGTTAGTTTCTTTTTACGGCTATAAATCAAGAACTCCCTTACTATTCATATCGTAGCGATTCTACAGGATCCATTTTACTAATTTTACGCGCTGGGAAGTAAGCTGAGACATAACCAAGCAAGAGAGCGAAAGCTAGAGTTCCTAAAACAGATAAAAGATTTAATTCAAAAACCTTCGTGATGGATGGGTAAAAGTGATTTACAACCGCATTCGCCAAACTTCCCACCCCTTGTGCAACCAAAAAGGCCAGTAACAAGGCGATGCCTACAATCCAGATAGCCTCGTAAATAAAAATTCCTTTGACATCACGATTTTGATAACCAACTGCCTTCATGACACCTATTTCCTTAGAACGTTGCATGATATTGATGTAAATAATGATACCAATCATGACCGCTGCTACCACAATAGCTTGTGATGAAAGTACAATCAACAATCCCTGAATGACACGAATAAAAGTAATCACAATATCAAGAACCTTCTGTTGAGAAAGAACAGTATACTTCTTGTTTTTCTGCAATTCTTCTGTTATCGCTTTTGTTTGTGATGGATCTTTGAGTTCCAAGATAAAATAAGATACAGCTTTTGTAAATCCAGCTTCTTTCAAAATCGTTTCCATTTGATGAGACGGCATGAAACTGTTGCTGTCCTCCAAGTCATCTTCATCATTGATTACACGTACAATCTTTGTTTGAAATTGAGCAGTCTTGCTAGCTTCAGCATCATTTTCTACAATGCTGGCTGAGACTGATTTGCCAATAATATCACTAGCTGTCAGATTTTTTCCTGTCTGTTCATTCCAATTTTTTAGTAAACTGCTTGGAATCGTCAAACCCTGTTCATTTGCATCCGTATAGAGGGAACCAGCTAACACTTTGTCCGCCTCATTACTACTAACAGAGATACTTGTATCCTCATAGAGACTCACTACTTGAGCATAAGAAGGCATCGTTTGACTCAGATCCATTTCTTGACCATCTATAGTCATATTTGACATGATCATCCCAAAAGGACTCTCCAAATATTTAATAGCTTCTTTTCCAACTGTATCCGTGATGTAGTTCTTATCATCTTGGTTCAAAAAGCCTCGTCCAACATTTTTTGTGTTTAAAGCAATCTGAACTTGTGAAGGGATTTGACCTCCATTCGTATTTTCATCAATCATCGAAATCAATGCATTTCCCAAGCCGAAAGAAATTAAGACTCCTACAAAACCGATTGAGGTTGCTAGCGCAATCAATAGATTACGCCACTTTCTTTCCATAAAGTTATTTAAAGAAAGTTTGAATTTGTTTTTCAATGATAATCCTTTATTTTTTGACTTCTTCAACGACTTCACCATCCTTCATTTTGATAATCACATCTGCATATTCGGCAACCTCTGGATTATGGGTTACGATCAATACTGTTTTCCCTGTTTGGGCTAAATTTTTAAATACCTCCAATACCATTTCTTGGGATTGAGAATCCAGCGAACCCGTTGGCTCATCTGCTACAATCATATCAGGCTGATTTACCAGTGCACGCGCGATTGCTACGCGTTGCTTTTGCCCACCAGAAAGTTGTTTAACATTTTTAGCTACAAAAGGCTCCATGCCCAAGTTACTTAATTGCTCCTTTGCAATCATTGTCATCTCCCTGTCAGATAAATCTTTGACATAGAGAGGTAGCTTGACATTGTCCAAGACAGACTGATGAGGAATGAGGTTAAAATTTTGAAACACAAATCCAATCTTGTTTTTACGAAATTGAGTTAGTTCAATCTCTGATAAGTCCTTAAGAGACTCTCCTTTAAAGTCTAAAATTCCCTCATATTGTCTGTCTAAACCGCTGATGATGTTTAGTAAACTGGTTTTGCCACAGCCTGACGGACCATAAATCGCTGTAATTTTACCTTTTGCAATCTGCAGGTTGATATTCTTTAAAGCCTGCTCTTGATGTTTACCGTCCAAAGTGTAAAACTTTGAAATATTTTTAATGGATAAAATGGACATTCTTTCCCCCTTGTTTAAAACTGTTATCGTCATACATCACACTTATAGAAAATCCTTCAAGTTGATTGACCCTATAGGCCTACTACTTAGAATTTTCTCTCTATTGCCTCGTTTGCTTCTGGATGTATATCAAGTAATACTCTTCGAAAATCTCTTCAAACCACGTCAACGTCGCCTTGCCGTACTCAAGTACAGCCTGCGGCTAGTTTCCTACTTTGCTCTTTGATTTTCATTGAGTATAAAATTCATTGTAACAAAAAAGCGACATTTCCCCAATGACAGAAATGTCACTCCTATAAACTCTTTAACGATATCTCTCTAGATCCTCGGCCCATTCATTATCTAAACTAACGATTAACTTCTCATTACCAAACATCCTTGCCATCATTTTTGCTTCTTCATACTTTTGTTTGGCTGTATCATAATCCGTCTGAATATAATATTTCCACTCCACCATCAAGACAATCGGTTGTTTTTGAAAATCTCGTGTTTTTTGCCCTATTTTATTTAAGGTCTCGACTGCCCTCTTAAAATAAGGAAGCAACCCCATAATCTCTATACAAGTTAAAGAAGCTAACAAGGAGTCTCTAAGTAAGTCCAAACAATCGAACTCTATCTTATCAACCTGAGAACTTAGTTTGTCATGAAAACAAAGAATGGTTTCATGCTCAGATTCTTTTATCTCACCCATATTTAAACCATCCATTAACTGACAGTTGAAATACAGTCTCAGTTTCAACAAGTCCTCGGCTTTATATACATCTCTGGATAGCAAGTCTTGAAGACTGTCCTCAATCACACTGCTTCCATATAAGGAATTACTAGTCATTCTCACTGCATCTATAGCTTGAAGACAATCCACTAGCACTTTCTCATCACGTGGCAAATCATCATAAAAATTCTCAAAAATCTCATCGAAATATTCTTCCTTTTGTTCCTGCAACTCCTTGTCTCCATAGTCAGGATGATGTAAAAGAAAGTACTTTAATTCTTGGTAGCGTTTAGGCAATTCCTTATAATCTGGCATCAAGACGTAGGACGGAATTTCTAATCTATCTGCAATATATTCTAGGGTTTTTATCGTCGGGCGAAATTCTCCTTTTTCAATCCGCACCAACTGACGCACTGATAATTCAGACTCATCCCCGCAAAAAACTGGACGACTAAGTCCTTTCTCCTCTCTTAAAAGTCGCACTTTATCCCCTAACTCATTTATCTTGTTCATTTGCCCCTCGCATGATTATTAAAGATTTGATTTTCAAATAAATATATGCGATGATTATACCATTTTTCAAATAGAATTACAAAAAAGAGACAGGATAACTCCTGCCTCTAAACTGATAAACAATTATTTACGGCGTCCTGGTCTTTCTTTGTAGCCATAATATGCATCTGCCATAATTTCTTCCATGTCAGCTACCATTGGCAAGCGTGGGTTAGCAGGAGAACATTGGTCTTCATAAGCAAGCAAAGCAATTTCATGCAAGCTGTCTTTCCAAGCTTTTTCATCAATTCCTTGATCCTGGAAGTTCATCTTGATACCTACTGCAACACCAAGTTCGTAAACAGCTTTAGCGTATGCCTCAACTGCTTCTTCTGGAGTTGAGTGAGGCAAGCCAAGCATTTTCGCGATGTCTTGGAATTTCTCATCAGCTTTCCAGTAGTTGTATTTAGGCCATGTAGTAGTCTTAGCTGGACGAGTTCCGTTGTAACGGATAACGTACGGAAGCAAGATAGCATTTGTACGTCCGTGAACAGTGTGATGAACACCACCAATCTTATGGGCCATTGAGTGGCTCATTCCAAGGAAGGCATTGGCGAAGGCCATACCAGCCATTGTAGACGCATTGTGCATTTTCTCACGAGCTTCTGGGTCAGCTGTCTTAACAGATTTTTCCAACCATTCAAAGACAAGTTTGATTGTTTGAAGCGCAATACCGTCTGTATAGTCGTTAGCAAAGTTTGAAGTGTAGGCTTCAGTCGCGTGTGTCAAGACATCCATACCTGTATCAGCAGCGATAAAGTCTGGAACTGATTCAACCAAAGCAGGGTCAACAATGGCAATAGTCGGTGTCAATGAGTAGTCAGCCAATGGGTATTTGCGGTTGTTTTTCTTATCAGAGATAACGGCAAATGGTGTTACTTCTGAACCAGTACCTGAAGTTGTTGGGATACCGATGTACTTCGCTTTCTTACCAAGTGATGGGAAGCGGAAGGCGCGTTTACGGATATCCATGAATTTTTGAACCAAGTCACGGAAGTCGATTTCTGGTTGTTCGTAGAAGAGCCACATTACTTTGGCTGCATCCATTGGTGAACCACCACCAAGAGCAATGATTGTGTCTGGTTCAAATGCTTTCATCACCTCAGCACCACGTTCTACAGTTGTGATGTCTGGATCTGGTTCAACATCTGAGAAGACTTGGATAGTTACACGGTTGCTACGTGCGTTCAATTGATCAATAACACGTTGAGCGAATCCAAGTTTAACCATAGAGTCGTCAGTTAAGATCACTCTCTCTACCCCCATTTCGCTTGAGTATCTGATTGCGTTTGGTTCAAAGTATACTTTTGGGGGAATTTTGTACTATTATAAATTGTTTTTTCTGCGCGCAATAATTTTGTAGTTAAGTAGATTTACAGCTCCGATGTTTCCAGATACTGAGTTTCCTCCGTAGCTACCACATCCAAGAGTTAGTGATGGGATAAGCGCGTTGTAGATATCCCCGATAGCTCCGTGTGTAGATGGAGAGTTCCATAAGATACGGCAAGCAGGAATTACTTTACCAAATTGTTCAGCAACCTCTTCGTCTTGAGTATGTACAGCAGCACTGTGACCTAAACCATTAAATTCAACCATTTGAAGAGATTTTTCAATTCCATCTTCAGTGCTAATAGATTTAAGTACCGCTAATATTGGAGATAATTTTTCACGAGTTAGAGGTTCATTTTCTCCTACTTCTTTAACTTCAGCAGCTAAAATTACTGTTCCTTTAGGAACTTCGAATCCTGCTAATTCAGCAATGTGTTCAGCAGATTTACCAACTACGTCAGCATTTAATTTAGCGCCAGCACAGTTATTAGAGTTAGCTTTTGCTCCAAATACGAATTCTTCAAGTTTAGCTTTTTCTTCTTTGTTAACGAAGTATACATGGTATTCTTTCATTAATTCAATGAACTCTTCATAGTGTTCAGTATCAACGATAGCTGCTTGTTCACTGGCACAAATCATACCGTTATCGAATGATTTACTTAATACGATGTCGTTAACTGCTTGTTTAAGTTTTGCATCTTTGTGTACATAAGCAGGTACGTTACCAGGACCAACACCTAAAGCAGGTTTTCCGCAAGAGTAAGCTGCTTTAACCATTGCACTACCACCAGTAGCAAGAATTATAGATACTCCATCATGTTTCATTAATGCGTTTGTTGCATCTAATGATGGTTGTTCGATAAATTGAATACATTCTTCAGGAGCACCAGCTTCAATAGCTGCATCACGAACTATACGAGCTGCTTGTTTAGAACATTCATTTGCAGCAGGGTGGAAGCTGAAGATAATTGGGTTACGAGTTTTTAAGCAGATTAATGATTTAAATATTGTAGTAGATGTAGGGTTAGTTGTTGGTACGATACCACAAATAACACCAACAGGGTCAGCAATTGTAGTTAAACCATCTGATTCATCTTTATCAACAATACCTACCGTTTTTAGTCCGCGTAAGTTGTTTGCAATGTTTTCACAGGCAAACAAGTTCTTTGTAACCTTATCTTCAAATACACCACGTTCTGTTTCTTCGATTGCATGTTGAGCAAGAATTCTGACTGCATCAAGTGCTGCAGCTGATGCTTTCTCTACGATGTAATCAACTTGTTCTTGGTTCAACTTACGCATTTCATCAAGCGCAACCAAAGCTTTTTGTACTAGTCCGTCTACATGCTTTTCAGCAGCGAGTTGTTTTTGCTCAGGTGTTACAGTTTTTTTATCAGCCATATTTTCCTCCATAGCCTTAAAGGATTTAAACTCAATGAAATCAAAGAGCAAACTAGGAAGCTAGGAAGCTAGGAAGCTAGGAAGCTAGGAAGCTAGGAAGCTAGCCGCAGGTTGCTCAAAGCACAGCTTTGAGGTTGCAGATAAAGCTGACGTGGTTGGAAGAGATTTTAGAAGAGTATTAATCCTTTGTTCATTTTTTTACAAGTCTATTATAACGCATTATTTCAAATTTGTAAACGTTTTTATAAACATTTCGCAAAAAATTTTTAGTTCCTTGTGAAATGTTTGTTATTTTCTTTTCTTAGCAAGCTTTTTCTTTAAGCTTTGTGAAATTTATTTCAAATATTTTTTATTTCACAAACTTGCTTGGAAGAGGGATTTGGAAAGAAAGGGATTTACAGGTAAGCGCTTACCTTGTAATTCTAATAATACCTCCTTTGATAAGGAGGCTTTATTTTTGTTGAAAAACGCCTTGTTTAAAAGTTCCTTCATAAACGACTTCTTGTTCTGTTGTTAGTTTCCCTTTTCCTTCAGCCTGACCATTTACAAAATCACCTTCGTAGGTCCAGCCTTCTTTGGATTGAAAGGTACCTTTTCCGTTGAAGGCTCCATTGTTGAAGCCACCTGTATATTGGTCTCCATTTTGGAAAGTAATGGTTCCTTGGCCATTCATTTTACCACGGACAAGACTGCCGTCGTAAACAATCGTTCCATTATCAAGCTTTAGAACACCTTTTTTAGAATATTTAGAAAAAAGACGAGTACAGCACAAAAAACAATGGTAACTACTGCTAAAAGCTCTAAACGTGGACGAGTCAGATACACTCGATACTTTTCATAAAAATTCTTAAGATTTTCCACCTTCACTCTCCTTTTCTAAACGTTCTAACCATGCTTGACAACCCTCCTGAACACGTCGATAGGTTTCCTCAAAATCTCCTGTATACCAAGGGTCTGGAACACTTTCAGATGCAAATGAGCAAATCTTATCTTGACAGTCTGCTGGACACATCTGACGTAAGTCAGAAATATTTGAAGCGTCCATTCCGATAATATAATCAAAGGCTTCAAAATCTTCCTTACTAATCTGAAGCGATGTCTTGTTCTTGTCATGAGGAATCTCATACTCTTGAAAAATTCCCTGAGTCCCCTTATGAATCGGATTGCCATGTTCCCAAGAGGAAGTTGCTCGACTTTGGATTTCGTAGTTATCTGTCATTGATTTCATAACAAACTCGGCCATAGGGCTACGGCAAATATTTCCCAGACAGACAAAGACTAATTTTTTCATCCCACTTCCTTTCTTTTATAGAAAAACGGGAGTTCGTGATCCCGTCTTATTTTTCAATTGCGCCTTCTAGTGAAGCTGTTTCTTTAAGTGGTAATACTGTCTTGATAGCAGCTAGTTCAAAAGTCAAGTAAACTCCATCTACGTCAAGAACAATTGTTCCCTTCTCCGTATCTACTTCATCGACTGTTCCATAAAGGCCCCCGATTGTAATCACTTCATAGCCTTTTTGTAATTTATTCAAGCTTTCCATACGCTTTTGTGCTTGTTTCTTTTGAGAGCGTTGCGTAAAGAACATCAAGCCCACCATAGCCACAAGAATGATTAAAAATGTATATTGTGATTCCATTATATTCTCCTTTGTCTTTTACATAGAACTACTATATCAAATTTCAGTTACTTTTACAAGATTGTACCTTGCTTTTCTAGTAAGAAAAACCAGAGCTTGCGCCCTGATTTTTAGGATTATTTCAAGTTTTGAACAACTTTTACAAGATTTTCTACAGTAAAGCCATATTCTGCCAATACTTTTGGTGCTGGGGCAGAGGCTCCGAAGGTATCAATACCGAGAACGGCACCATCAAGACCAACGTATTTGTACCAGCTTTGAGTTGCACCCATTTCGACTGCAACACGACGGCGGACTGCATTTGGAAGAATTTCTTCCTTGTATGCTGTATCTTGTTTATCAAAGACATCTGTAGATGGCATGCTGACTACGCGGACTTTTGCACCTTGACTAGCCAATTCTTTGGCAGCTGAGACAGCAAGATTAACCTCTGAACCTGTCGCAATCAAGATCGTATCAAAGTCTGCTGCATTTTCATAGACAACATAGGCACCTTTTGCAACCTTGTCGAAGTCTGTTCCATCTTCAACAATCAAGTTCTGGCGTGTCAAGACAAGGGCAGTTGGTGTTTTCTCACTTGTCACTGCAAGGTACCAAGCTGCTTGCGTTTCACGCGCATCTGCTGGACGGAAAACATTTAGATTTGGCATAGCACGAAGACCTGCCAAGTGCTCAACTGGTTCGTGAGTCGGACCGTCTTCCCCAACTGCGATTGAATCGTGAGTAAAGACATAAGTCACAGGAAGTCCTTGCAAGGCTGACAAGCGAACAGCTGCCTTCACATAGTCAGAGAAGACGAAGAAAGTTCCACCGTAAACACGAAGCCCACCGTGAAGGGCCATCCCGTTCAAGATCGTTCCCATGGCAAATTCACGAACACCAAACTGAATGTTACGGTTCAAGCGATGACATCGTCTTGAAGTCCGTCAGTCTTGATATAAGTCATGTTTGAGTGAGCTAGGTCAGCTGATCCACCTAGGAAGGTTGGTAATTTAGCTGCCACAACATTCAAGGCATCTTGACTTGAATTACGAGTTGCTTGAGAAAAACCATTTTCTAAAGCTGGGAAGTCTGCTGGAGTCACTTCGACTGGATCACGTCCGTCGATGATGGCTTCTACTTCTGCAGCCAGTTCTGGATGAGCTTCTTTATAATCTGCAACTAATTTAGTCCAAGCTTGATAAGCTGATGCGCCACGGTCTGCAACATGTTCTTTGAAATCAGCATAAACTTGTTCTGAGATTTCAAACGGTTCATAACCCCAACCGAGAGCTTGACGAGTAGCTGCAGTTTCATCTGCTCCAAGAGGAGCACCGTGTACAGCATTCGTTCCTTGTTTGTTTGGAGAACCGTATCCAATAACAGTCTTCACTTCAATCAAAGATGGTTTGCCTGAAGCTTTAGCTGTTTCGATAGCAGCATGGATTGCTTCCAAGTCTGTTCCATCTTCAACCAAGGCAGTATGCCAACCGTAGGCATTGTAACGGTCACGAACACTTTCTGTAAAGGAATCCTTTGTCTCACCATCCAAGTTGATGTCATTTGAATCATAAAGAACAACCAACTTGTCTAGTTTTTGCAAGCCTGCGTATGAAGCCGCCTCGCTTGAGACACCTTCCATCAAGTCTCCGTCTCCACAGATAACATAAGTATAGTGGTCAAAGATATTGTAGCCTTCACGATTATATTTGGCTGCCAAGAAACGTTCTGCTTGGGCAAAACCAGTGGCAGTTGAAATCCCTTGCCCTAGAGGACCTGTGGTAGCATCAATTCCTGCTGTATGGCCAAATTCTGGGTGACCTGGTGTTTTTGAACCCCATTGACGGAAGCTCTTGATCTCATCCATGCTGACATCTTCAAAACCAGAAAGATGAAGAAGGGCATAAAGGAGCATTGAACCATGGCCTGCTGAAAGAATAAAGCGGTCACGGTTAATCCAGTTTGGTTGAGCTGGATTGATACGAAGTTGTTTTGTAAAGAGGCTGTAAGCCATCGGAGCTGCTCCCATAACCACACCTGGGTGACCTGAGTTAGCTTTGTTGATAGCGTCAATACCTAGGAAACGAATTGCATTAACAGATAGATTTGACATAGAATTTCCTTTCTATTTGAGGTGATTATTGAATCACACATTCTATTTTACTATTATATGAAAATTATCCGTATCATGCAACATACGGATAACCTCCAAAGAATATTTTTATATTATAGCAAAGCTTTAAATTGAATGTTAGAGTCTTGTTCAAAACAATCATCAAAACCACGTGGATGATGGTATTCTACTAAGTGTTGATCTTGAGGATAAGTGTACTTACCGCCAACTTCCCAGATAAATGGATGGAAATCGTATTGCAAGCGATCTTTTCGCATTTTCCAAAGTTCTAGAATCTCATTAGTAGAAGCCATGAAGTTAGCCAGATATCATAGTGAACTGGGATAATGACTTTGGTACGCAGATTTTCTGCCATACGAAGAAGGTCGATAGATGTCATTTTGTCTTGGATACCTACCGGATTTTCACCATAGTTATTCAAAGCAACATCAATTTTAAAGTCTTTACCATGTTTTGCAAAATAGTTTGAGAAGTGAGAATCTGCACCATGATAGATGGTTCCACCTGGTGTTTCAAAGATATAGTTAACAGCCTTTTGAGCCATTTCTTCATCTGTAACAGCCAAGCCAGCAAGTTCACCGCCTGTCTCATCAGCACCGTTCACTGGAAGAGTTACCAAGCAAGTACGGTCAAATGATTCTACTGCATGAATCTTCATATCTTTTAATTCGATAGTGTCACCTGGCTTCACAACGATGATACGTTCTTTTGGAACACCCCATCCTTCCCAGATTCGTCCACAGTGGTAAGGACCGATAAACTTAACATGCTCTAACTTAGGATTGTTGAGAATTGCTGCAGCGTGTATGGGTCGATATGATCACTATGGAAGTGTGAAACTAAGTAATAGTCTAGTTCGTTGATAGCAAATGGATCGATAACCATTGGCTGAACACGCAAGTTTGGTTGCAACTTACGAACACCAGCCATATTTGCCATTTGGTGCCCACGAACCATATCTTTCACTTTTTTGGTTGATTTTCCACGATTTGACCAAAGGTCCATGACAACGTTAGCACCAGCTGGTGTCTTAATCCAAGTACCACAGTTGCCTAGCCACCACATGGCAAAGTTGCCTTCAGCTACGACTTCTTCTTCTATTTCTTCGTTGAGCCAGGTCCCCCACTCTGGGAAAGTAGCTAAAATCCATGACTCTCTTGTAATTTCTTTGACGTTTGGCATATGTTGCCTCCTTTGGATATAATTGTTATCTTTGAGATTAGTATACCACCCTTCAAAACACTAAAAAAGACCAAGAAAAACACAGGTTTGTGTTCATCATTGGACTGTCCTTCAAATATCTTCAAAAAAGCTTGAACTACTATTTCTTGATTTATAAGTGTTTGAACCTCTTCTTGGAACTTACTAGCCAACTTGCTGTCTACAATATAAGACGAAATAAGACTAGAAAGATTTTCACTGAAACTTTTGCCCTCATTACGAAATATATTGTGTTTAAGATAGTCTAGCATTTTCAAAATATCTTCTGCTTCAAGGATAGGATTAACCCTTAAAATCGGAAATCTGCTATCCAAATCATCATTAGTAGTAATCACTACATCAACTTGTGCAATATCTTCCACACTCTTAAATTGTTCTGTTGTAAATACAGTGCCAATTTGCTCATTTGGAAAATAAAGTTTGCATTGTTTCAGCAAAAGTCTCGAAACCGCAACACCTTCATCACAAACGAGATAAACTTTTTTCATATTTTTTGAGACGATGGTGTATACTTTAAAAATCCTCCAATATGAATCGTCAAATAGGCAATATCATCGTCTGTTAGCCGAATAAACCATGCTCCTTCTAAAATTTCCGCAGATTTTCTAGTGACTAAAAATAATTCTCCATACTTGGATCGAATTTGTTTTGTTAGAGGATTTTTAGAAAAAATACCGTAAGTCTTTCTAAATAACAAGGCTTTACAGTGGATCATCAAATTTCGTAACAAATCATCCTTGTTCTCAATCTCCATTCGGATTTGTGATTCAAAATACCAGATAAATTCTTCTAAAGCAAGTTTTAATTGCCGAAAATCATCACTTTCTGCATGAATATCCAAATCTTTACGATAGGAGAGGAGGAGAACAGCTACAAGAGAAACTTCAAGTCCTGACAAAGAAATTTCAAACTTTTGAAACAACCGTTCTCCTAGCTTCTTAGACACCTGATACTCTATTCTTTTTCTTATCAAAGAAAATTCTTTCTCTATATCCTGATGTCTTTCTTGATACTGTTCAACATTATGACAGCTTAACAGCAAATAAGGTAGAACCTGCAACATAAAAGTTATTTCATGATGCTTCCCTAAATCTTGTTCAACTAAAGGAACCTGTTCCTTAAAAAATTGGTTCATTTCAACAGAAAGCAAACACTCATCATCTAACCTCTCTTTCATCTTATCTTCTAAAATAGATACAAAAGTGGCATTTTCTTCCATAAAAATATGATATAGAAGCGATTGAAGATACTGAATTTTATTAAGAGGGTGGGCATGAAGGTGGTATCCCTGTGACTTGCTCACTTGCAAGATCACCTGATATTGTTCCAAAGTTAGTTGATAACGAATACTATTCAAATCATTGAGAACAGTATTCCTAGATACCTCTGTTAACTCTATCAATTTTTCAATCGTAATACGTTCTTTAGAAATACCTATCCATAGTAACATTATCATCATACGTTCATGCGCACTCATGATATAATCGTACGAATCTACTTCCGATAATAGTTTACAACAAGCATCTCTCTGCTCTTCCGTTAAGTGAATACCAATTCGTGGAATACTAATGATGTGAAGCGCCTCGTCAACCAGAGCAGCATTGATTTTGTCAATGTGATAATAAATTTTCCTTCTTGACTCTTTCAAATCTTTCGAAATCGCCATAATCGTTTTGGACGTTTCTTGATCCATCAAATATTGAAGCAAATCACAACTTGCCTTATCCAGTACCATATTAAAAAATCCCCCAAATCTATTGATATCACAGCAATTCTTTTTATTTTACCATATATATCAAGCGCTATTTCTAAAAAATCTTTCAAAATTACTTCAACTCCAACTTTACTCTCAATAAAAATCAAATGTAAAAAGAGGAGCTAAATTTATCTTTTTCTCCTCCTTCATCGTTCTTACTTTTGACCATAATAAGCATTTGGTCCATGTTTACGTTGGTAGTGCTTTTCTAGTATGTACTGGGGAGCAGGTCCAACTCTTGGATTGATTTGTTCTGTAAAGCGATTCATCTTTGATACTTCCTCTAGTACGACAGAGTGATAAACAGCATTCTCTGGATTTTTGCCCCAGGTGAATGGACCGTGATTGCGTACAACAATTCCTGGTACTTCAATAAGTTAAGTCCGCGATGTTCAAACTCTTCTACGATAACCAGGCCAGTATCTTTTTCATAGGCCACTTCTACTTCATCCTTGGTCAAACTACGGGCACAAGGGATTGAACCGTAGAAATAATCTGCATGGGTTGTTCCGTAGAAAGGAATATCACGACCTGCCTGAGCCCAACCAACAGCTTCTGTCGAATGGGTGTGAACCACACTACCAATTTCTGACCAAGCCCTATATAATTGCACATGAGTTGGGAGGTCGGAAGATGGTCTTAAATCCCCTTCTAGGATCTTACCATCTAGATCAGTCACTACCATGTTTTCAGGTGTCAATTCGTCATAATCCACGCCTGATGGTTTGATAACAATGACACCGAGTTCGCGATTGACTTCCGATACATTCCCCCAGGTAAATTTGACAAGTCCATGTTTTGGCAATGATTGATTGGCATCACAGACTCGTTTACGCATAGCATTGATTACTTGATTCATCTTACATCAAACCTGCTTTCTTAATGAGTGGATAGAGAAAAGCTTGCGCCTCTTGAACGGCTGCGCGTGTTTCTTCTACTGTTTCACAATTTTCAGACCACATTTCGATTAGGAAAGGTCCATTATAATTGGTTTGTTTTAAAATATCGAAAGCTTCTTCCCATTTGACACAACCTTGCCCAAAAGGTACATCTCGGAACTGCCCCTTTGAACTTTCTGTCACTGCATAAGTATCCTTGAGATGGAGAGCTGCGATGGCATGATGACCAAGATAAAACTCACTATAGATATCATTATGCCATGCAGACACATTACCAATATCTGGATATACAAAGAGGAAGGGAGAGTCAAGCTCTTTTTCTATAGCCAAATATTTTTCGATGCTATTGATGAAAGGATCATCCATAATTTCAATAGCAAGTACCACCTGAGCTTCTTCAGCCCAGTCACAGGCTTTTCTCAAATTTTTGATAAAACGTTGGCGTGTCTGGGGTGACTTTTCCTCATAGTAAACATCGTAACCAGCTAATTGAATCGTACGAACTCCCAAGTCTTGAGCTAATTCGATACATTTTTTCATGAGTTCTAGAGATTTTTCCTCTAGAACTGGATCTTTTGAACCCAATGGGTAGCGACGATGGCCTGAAAAACAGATAGAAGGAATACGAACACCAGTTTCATAGATTGCTTTGACAACTTCCAAGCGTTCTTCCTTACTCCAGTCAAGTCTTGCTAAACGCTCGTCACGTTCGTCAATAGACATCTCGACAAAATCAAAGCCTAACTCCTTGGCAAAATTTAAACGTTCTAGCCAAGTAAAGTGTGTTGGGGTTGCCTTTTCATAAATTCCAATTGGACGTACCATGATTTACCCCCAAATTCGTCTGATTTCATCCTTGAAGGCACGCGCTGCTCCTGCTGGATCCGCAGCCTCTGTAATTCCACGACCTGCGATAAAGGTAAAGACATCAACACCTTCAAAGAGTTTGAGAGTATCTACATCTAGACCACCTGTTACAGATACACGGAAGCCCATGTCAATGAGTTTTTTAACCTTATTAAGGTCTTTTTCACCCCAAGTTTCACCAGCAAGAAGAGCATCACGAGATTGGTGATAAATAGCTTGTGAGATACCTGCATCTAGCCAAAGCTGAGCTTGTTCAAAAGTCCAATCGCCATAAAGCTCGATCTGGATTTCGCCTCGTTCTCCTCGTTCAGTCTTGATAGCCTTTAGAGCTGCTTCCATAGTAGGGATGGTTGCACAACAGATACAAGTCATCCAGTCTGCTCCACGAACCGCATTATTTTTAGCAACTGTTCCACCAGCATCAGCACATTTTGTGTCTGCCACAATAATCTTATCTGGGAAAAGGCTACGCAAGACTTCAGCCAGTTCACTTCCAACTTGAAGCAAGCAAACAGTTCCAGCTTCGATAATATCTACTTCCTGACCAACAGAAACAGCTGCTTTAATCGCTCCTTGCAAGTCTGAATGGTCTAATGCAACTTGTAAATTAGGTATTCTTTTTGTCATTTCTTTATTCCTCTTTCTAACTTTCCAAGTCCAATCCTTCGAGATAAGGGCTATCCTTAGATTCTTCAATCATAGCCAAGACATCTTCTTTAGTCTGGCAAGCCTGTAAACGTGCAATAGAATCGTCTAATTCAAACAGAGCAATAATTTGTGGAATGGCTACACTTGTGTGAATTTTTGAGCTTGTTGCTGCCAGTGCCAACAAAACAGATACCTCTTTCCCATCTGAAAATACAACAGGATTTTGTAAGGTAATCAATGAAAAGGCATCACTTTGCACACCAGCTTCAGGTCTAGCATGGGGCATAGCCATACCTGGCATCAAGATATAGTAAGGCCCATACTCTTCAGTCGATTCAATGATAGCATCGTAATACTCTGGCAAAATTGCCCCACTTTCAATTAAGGGATCTACTGCTACCTTGACTGCTTCTTTCCAATCGTTAGCCTCTAAACCTAGTCGGATCGAGTCATTGTCAATTAAAGCTTGTTTTAAATTCATATCTGCCTCCTTTATTTAAGAGGGAGAAGGACAGAAACGATAACTCTCAGTTTCTGTCCAGCCCCCAACCTTTTACTGTAGTGCTTGACTGAGTTTTTCGGTGATTTCTTTATCATCCATCAAGTTATCAAGCCCAATTAACTTCCCATTAGTTCGCCCTTCCAATTCTTGAATCAAATGAAGAGAAGCGATTACGATGTCATATCCTACTGCTAAACCTTTAGCTTCACCGACACTGCATGAATTGACTGTAAAATCTGTTTGATTAAGCTTACGGAGAGCATTTTCAACCTTCATCTTGATAACCATTGATGAACCCATTCCATTTCCGCACGCTGCTAATACTTTAACCATTTTATTTCTCCTTTTCTAGATACTAAGCTTCTTCTTGAACTTCACCGTTGTAATATTTCTCTTTATCTTTTGCTTTGGCAAATTGAAGTTGAGGAATAACAAGCAAGAAGAGACACACAAGTACATAACCAACAATAGCAAGGTATTTGAAGATATATCCAAATCCAAGCCATGGGAATTCAAAGTCGATATTTCCATGGTAGCCACCATAAGATGCCAAATCGAGAAGGGCCACACAAAGAGCTCCTAGAGCAACTTGAAGGACGCCTGATATAAAGGAAAGGATAACAGCCGCTTTCCATCCGCCGCGTTTATCAGCGTAGACCGCAATGGCTGCATTGTCAAAGAACACTGGTACAAATCCTGTAATAATAAGAATCGGATTTTTAAAGACGATGAGCAAGACAATTGTAATCAATTGACCAATCAAACCAAAGGTAAATCCTGACAAGACAGCATTTGGAGAACCAAATCCATAAGAAGCTGCAACGTCAACCGCTGGGAATGAACCTGGCAACAATTTGTTTGAAATACCTTGGAAGGCGTTTGTCAACTCAGATACGAACATTCGGACACCTTGCATCAAAACGAACAAGTAAACTGAGAAAAGGCTGTTTGGATAATGTACATAAAGAAATCTTGTTTAGCAGGATTGAATAGAGTTCCTGAAGTGATGACTTCTTTATTAGACATAATGTCTGGACCCAAGATTAAAAGAATGGCTCCGAAGAATACGAGCATCAAGGTAGCAGATGCAACAACTGTATCGTGGAAGATTGAGAGGAACTTAGGTAATTTAAGATTGTCTAAACTTTCTTCTTTCTTACCAAAGCGTCCTGCTACTTTATCTACAAACCAGATTGCAAATTGCTGTTGGTGACCAATCGCAAATCCGCCACCACCAGTCAAGCGTTGAGTTGCCTCAACAGTCATATTTGAACTAACTGCCCAGTAAAGTCCACAGATGATACCAATCGCTGCTGTACCGTAAGCATTGCGCAATTGTGGTACTAAGAATAGAATCATAAGAGATACTGTTGCAGCTTGTTGTACCATGATGTGACCAGTAATAAAGAGGGTTCTTACCTTCGTAATCTTTCGAAGAGCTACGAGCAAGATATTTATTCCGAAACCAATCAATAGAGCTGTAGTTGCAGTTCCAACAAAATCTGGAAACTCTGCTGCAATTTTGTTGTTTGCTGCAGCAAGTCCAAAGTAAGGGTCGATAACCGCTGCACCAATTTGGAATTTGTAGTTAAGGGCTGCTAAGATTGGACGGAAGGTTGTAACCAAACCACCAGCACCCACGTTAAGCAACATATACCCTACTGTTGCTTTAACAAACCCTGAGAAAACGTCATGGGCAGGTTTTTTCAAAAGTGCGTATCCTATCAACACCAATAAACCTACGAAAAATGCGGGATTCTGCAAAATATTGCTAGAAAACCAATTTAGAACACTTGAAACGACTTCCATAATTGTTCTCCTTTTGAATTGTTTTTGTAAGTTTATTATATAATGCGAAAGCGCAAACAAAAAGACCAAAAATTACACAGCGGACTGTTCACTCTTGGACTGTATGATTTATGATGTTTTACAAATTATCTTATTTTCTCGTAGCTAGATAATAGGGAAGAATTTTAGAATAAGACTTCAATAAGCCTTCTACGATTTCTTCTTCAGACGAATTTTCTGTCACAGGAACGTCTGCCTTCACTAAAACTTTACGGACTTCTTGGCTGCCTATCTTCTCGACTAAAGTGCGACGATTTTCTTCGTTCGCCTCCCACCGTTGACTTTGACCATCAGAGTAGGCTAGATAATAAATCCCTTTAACGGTTGGAATGTCTAAAACTTTGGCCTGCTTGCCCAGTGTTTGCTCATCCTTCTTACGCTCGATGAAACTGACTTCCAAAGAAATTCCAAAGTCAGTAGATGTCCCATACAAACGTAAGGCCATCATAGGTTCTGTCACTTGTCCGTCTCTCTGTAGATAAACCCAAAAATGTGGTCTCAAACGCTGGGCCTGATTCATCCACTGACTAGTCTGTTGGAGTTGCCATTCTGGATGGCTTGCTTGAAAGGCTTTGGCCAGTTCTGTAAAAGCCTTTCGTGCCTCTTGGCCTTTATAGCGCAATTCCAGCATCTTCTCTCGCTCTGCTCCCGCTTTATCAGGATTACGGTACTGCAAACCAGCAAAGTCTAAATAATCTCTTATCTTATTCAGCATCCGTTTCATCTCCTCTAGCTAGCAAAAAATCAGGATAAACCTGATTTTACTTATTCTGTATCTACAACGACATAGCGATTGGGCTCGTCACCCTCAGAGTAACTGGTCACGCCATCCATACGTGAAATAATACGGTGGATAATCTTGCGTTCGCTATTCGACATTGGATCTGTCTGACGACTGCGTCCTTCTTCCAAAACACGAGTCGCCAATTTTTGCGCATAGGTCTGCAAGACTTCTGCACGGTGTTCAACATAATCATTGACATTGATTGTAATATAGAAGGTTCTTGAATAGCTATTATAAAGATAATTTTGAGCCAACAGTTGCAAGGACTTCAAGACTTTACCATGGTAGCCGATAATACGACCTGGTTCGTTGGTGTTAATTTGTAGATTGATGCTACGACGGTTATAGTCATTTGAAATCGTCGCCTCAACGTCCATATAATCAATAATTGTTTGAACATAAGTCGTTACTTCCGTAGCTACTTGTTCAATATCAAAGCTTGGTCCAACTTTCAAGCCCATCTCTGTCAGGTCTTGATTTTCAGTCTGGTCTTGCTCAGTTTCAAGGTCATCAGCGCCCTCATCTTCCCTCATCGCTTCCTCGATTTGAAGTTCATTTAAAATCTCAATGTGACCAGTTTCTTCTAAGATAGTGCTGGCATGTCTTTCATGTTTTAAGATTTCAGCCTTGACTTCATCAGAAATACCTTGGCCTTCTTCCTCAATCTTTTTAATCGCCTCTACAACATGACCCAAATCAACGGTCGCTTCACTAACTGTTTTAACAGGCTCATTCAAATCATTGATTTGTTTTGGAACTCCCTTTACAGCTTGTTGATTTGCTTTGACAACAGTCGTTTCACTAATCGCTTCAATATGCACTTGGGCTGGTTTTTTACCAAATAAACCAAGAAAGCCTTTTTCTCCCTAGAAATGACTTTAATATGTGCCTTCTTCCTTGGAATATCTAATTCTTTCAATCCTTTTTGGATTGCTTCTTCAACAGTTGAACCTGTAAATACTACCATTACCAGATTCCTCCTTATTATTTCGTTTTCTGAGCCTTTTTCTTGGCTTTTCTTTTTCTATTTTCCAAATCTTTCTGTGCCTGTACTACAGCCTCGCGCTCTGCGATAATCTTGAATGGATTGTTCAAGAAATAGGTTTGCAAGACTTGATAAGCATTAGACACTGTCCAGTATAGGGCGACTCCACCTGGCGCATAAACTGCAAAGATAAAAATCAAGACTGGAATCCCATACATCATCGCAGTCGTAGCGCCATTTCGCTCAGACAAAGCTTTGTTGGACAACCAAGTACTTAAAAAGGTGAATACTGCTGCTAAAATCGGAAGAACAAGGGTTGTATCCACACTACCAAGGTTAATCCATAAGAAATGACCTGTCTTTAAAAAGTCAACTCTTGATAGGGCTTGAACAGGGCCAAAATAATAAGCATCTGAATCAAAATCGGCCAAAGAGAGTCTGACTGTCTGACACCCATTTCTTTAAATACTTTACGCATTTCCTTCTCTAGTTTGGTTCTGCTTTCCATATCTCGACCTGGATATTGTTCTCGAAGCGCCTTAATGCGTGGCTGAGCTTCCTGCATTTTCCTAGAAGCCACCATTTGCACCTGAAAGACTGGCAAGAGGACTGTACGAATCAAGACCGTAAAGAGAATAATCCCCACTCCGATACTAATATCAAACGATAAAAAGCGAATGATTTCCGCAAAGAAGTAAACCAATTTACTCCAAAAATCAGCCGAATCGGCTGTAATATCGCTAGTTACCCCATTAGTCGCACAGGCTGTCATGATCAATAGAGACAGTCCTAGCAAACTAGTCAACTTTAGTTTCTTTTTCACTCCCATTTCCTTCCTGGTAAATCTTTGATAATTTTAATACGTGGAGTAGATTTTTCTCCATCTCTGCGTATCCCAAGGTTTCAACCCCTTTTCGAGCAATGACAACAAAGTCGACATCTTCTACCAGACTCCCTTTTGCATTCTGGATAATATGTCGGATTCGTCTCTTGATTTGATTTCTAGTGACCGCATTCCCCAGCTTTTTGCTAACTGATAGACCTACTCGAAAATGATTTTTCTGGTTTTCTAGTTGGTAGACGACAAATTTGCGATTGGCAAAACTTGTCCCCTCCTTGAAAATCGCCTTAAAATCTTTCTCTCTTTTTACACGAAAGTTTTTCTTCAAAACTCAACTCCATCTATTAAATTACTACTATTATACCATATTTTTCAAAAAAGCCAATCATAGCAAGGTTTTGGACAATTCTACCAATATTCTCTTGTTTATTTTTTAATCCTTTTCGTCGTGCTTTCATTCTCTTTCTTATTGTCACAATGTCTACCGTTCCCGTAACAGTCTATACTTAAAACTTAAAAAATTTGAAGTCATTTTCCCTGTAAACACTAAAAACGACAAAATGGTTAGAAAATTTATTTTCCAACCACTTTATCACATTCATTAAAGACAGAATTATCATTTTAACATTCTTAATTACAAGTATTTAAGCATAACTAACCCCAAATAGCACATTTTCCAGCAGAGATTCCTAATTGTGCAACGATTCCTGCAACGTTACTCTTCATGCCAAATTTAGCAAGTTCCATTGCTATATATGAGGCAGCTTTGCCCCACATTTTACCTTGAATATAACTGATAATGTCCCCTCTCATTAAATCAACAAGTTCCATACCTGGAATCATACCAATCAACTCATCACGCATACATGAAACAAAATCTCTATCTTGTAAAGAGGCTTGCAAGTTTTGAACCAAATTAGGCTCTGTATAAATACGTTCAATGCCCATTACAATATACGGTGCTAAAGTGCCATAGCGTTCTGTCAATAATTCTTTATTAACATAAAGAACGCCATTCTCATAACTCGTCGCTTCTGTAAACAAGAATTTCAAATCCTTCTCTACTTCGGCAACATCAATATACTCTACAGTTGTATTTGGAACCTTTGTTTCATTAGCGTATGCAATCCCTATAAAACTCGGTACCATAATAAGCAAAGTCGTAGCAATAACAATACATTTTGTAATTATCTTTTTCATCTCATTCACTCTTTCTGAAAGAAATCGTGTTGTGCTAAATAGTCATAATGTTGTTTGTTAAATTGATACTGTCCTAAATGTTGACTGATATTACCTACATCTACTGAAAAGATGTACTGTTCACTTTGATAGTGCCATTTAATTCTAACTGTGTTCAAGACTGTGTTATAACTAAAATCTTCAACTTGACTTCAGGACATTTCAATGACTTGATTAGGCCGATTTTCAGTTACATCACTAATGTCCATCAAGTAAATCCCCTTAGATGTGAATGACATAATCTTTGGCTTCACACTCGACTGAACATAGTAGACTCCTCCTATAATGAAAAAATCAATAAAGGATTTCAGCCATGTCTTTTCTTAAAAGCCATCAGAAAATTCCTTTGTCCCTCGACATGACAAGTTGAAAGAAATGATTCAATCTGTTTTTCTGTTGCAAATTCCATAATAGTACCCATGATGTTACCTCCATAACTATAAACCAAGAACGATACAACAGCTCTTATAACTTATTACTGTACTATTATAGCATAAATTGTAAGCGGATACAATCAAAAATTGACATAATATAAAATATTAATCGATGACACCTGTCATTCTAAGCGAAAATTAGAAATAAGTTATCTTTTATCACTTTTATAGCAAATTTAAATTACAACAGCACAATACGACTTCTAATACATTTTTAGAAATGCATTGAAATCAGCTAATTAATTTATTCACATTTTATAGTATGTTGAAATAGAATATGAACAAATTGATTGAGAAATTCATCCTCATTTTTAACAATATTTCAGAAACCGATGTATCCTATTCTTGACTCAATGTACTATATCTCAATCCACTATAACGCTTCTTAAAATCATCCACCGCTATCTATGACTTCTACCTTTCAAAGCTAGTTAAGTTTAAAAAAAGAAGCTGGAAAAATAACTTTCCCAACTCCTTGTATTGAATATTTTTTTAGTTTCACTTATTTTTTCAAGCGTTCAACATCACGGGCAATGACTAATTCTTCATCTGTTGGAATAACCAAGACACGGATCTTCGCTGCATCTGTTGAGATGTCTCCTGTCACACCAAAGATATTCTTTTCATCATCAACATCACAACCAAACCACGAAATTCCTGAGATTACATCATGACGGAAATTTTCTGCATTTTCACCAACACCTGCTGTGAAAACAATGGCATCTGCTCCGTTTAGTACTGCAAGGTACTGACCGATATGTTTTTGAATACGGTCAACATACATTTCATAAGCCAAGCTAGCGTCGTGATTCCCTTCTGCTACAGCAGCTTCTATGTCACGCATATCGCTAGAATTAGCAGAAACTCCCAAAAGACCCGATTCACGATTAAGAACACTACTGATATCTTCTGGTGTATTAAAATCCTCTGTATATTGCATTAAGTAAGGAATGATAGCTGGATCAATGTCCCCTGTACGCGTTCCCATCATAATACCACCCAGAGGAGTGAAGCCCATAGAAGTATCAACAGATTTGCTTACTTTCACAGCTGTAATTGAGCCTCCGTTACCAATATGACAGGTAATCAACTTCAAGTCTTCTAATGGACGTCCCAAGAGTTTTGCAGCTTCTCCTGCTACAAACTGGTGACTTGTACCATGAGCACCGTATTTACGAACCTTGTTTTCTGTGTAATATTTTGTTGGTAGAGGGTAGCGATAAGCTTTCTCTGGCATAGTTGCGTGGAAGGAAGTATCAAAAACAACTACACTGGTAATGTCTGGCAACAATTCCTTGAAGGCACGAACACCTGCTGCATTGGCTGGATTGTGGAGAGGAGCCAACAAACTCAACTCCTCAACTTTTTCTAAAACATCCCCCTCAACAACTGTTGATTCTTTGAAATATTCTCCACCCGCAACAACACGGTGTCCAACACCTGTAATCTCATCATAAGCCTTGATAATATCGAAACGAATCAAGTCATCCAATAAGATTTTAACAGCTTGTGTGTGATTTTCGATATCTAAAATTTGTTGTTCAGAACGGCCATCAAATTTTACAGTTGAAATTGAATCTTTCAAACCGATACGTTCAATCAAGCCTTTCGCCAATACTTTTTCTTCTGGCATTAAGTATAATTGCCATTTTAAACTTGAACTTCCTGCATTTATTGCGATTGTTTTTGTCATTATCAATTACCTCTTTTAAGCGTTTTCAACTATTATAACAAAATCTATTTTATATTTCAGTACCTTTGCTCCAATTTTGAAAATTTTCTTTGAATTTCATTAAAATGCTTGCATCTTGCAAGCTAGCAAGTGGATACACAAAAGGCTCTACTGCTATTTCATTTTTCTTCTGTAAGATAAAAATAGCCTTAGATTGGTTGACATTGGCAAAGAGATTTTCAGGCAGACTAATCATAGCAACCAGACTCGCCTCTTCTTTCAGCCACCCTTTTAACAAATCACTTTGAGGGCTGGTCAACAAATCACTCGGAGCTAGAAAAATAGCGTATCCGTCTAACTTGAGATACTTAAGCCCTTGTTCCATGAGCAAGTGATGGGCGTAAGTATATTCTTGACTAGAAGCAACTTGATGACGCGACGCAACGGCATCATCAGGATAATAGCCGACCTACAAGTCGCTGATGACCACATCGCTTTCTTTGAGCATTTGTGGACGAACGGCATCTCCTTGGACAAAGCCAGCCTGCAATCCGATCACGTCTGCCATGCTAGCTGCCAAATCAATCAGCAAATCATCCACTTCCATTCCCAAGTAGTCCACTTTTTTAGCAAGCGAGGTCAAGAAAGTAGCGCCCAGAATTCCCATGCCAGAACCCATTTCGAGGATAGTGATTTCCTCCTCTTTAAACAACTCTTCCACAATAAACAAAAGCAAGGCAATAGCATCTGGCGTAAACTGGTGATTAGCCTGCAAGGGTTCTGTTTGCCCAGCCTTCATCAAGAGAAACTGGTAGGTCTTGAGCCATTCTTCTTTGCGAAGCGCTAAGCGCTTAAGGGCTTGATTGTTGTCTTTGACCTGATTTAGCTCTGTCTCACCATCCAGATAGATGCTATTTTGCTCCACCAAGGCGTCATAAAAGTTGGTCGTCAAATCACTTTGGATGACTTGGACATTCTCTAGTAAATAGGTATAAGCTTGTTCAATTTTTTCAAAATCCATATTCCTATCTTACCAAATTTCCTTTCTTTTTTCCATCCTTATAGAAAGTCCTATATGAAAGAGTATAAATGACAAGTTGGGCATCTAAATCTGACAGCAAAAGTTTCGTTGAATTTATTTCTATTGACCCTTGGTAGGGATGTTTATTACGACAAATGGTCATAGAAATATAGCCGCCCATCCCTAGAGAAAAAACGAGGCATGAATTGACTTACTATTTTTACAGAGTTTTCCAAGTGTTATACTAAGTTTCCATTTATATCTTTTCCCATTTTCCCAACAAAATTTTAAAGAGTTTTTATTTATTAGACTTCCTGTGAAACAAAAATATGATACAATAAAATTATGAAGCAAGTAAACAACTAACTGATACACGATTTAAGCTCCTTGTTGCTGTTCAGCGCACGACTTTTGAAGAGATGTTAGCTGTATTGAAAACAGCTTATCAAGGTAAACACGCAAAAGGGGGACGAAAACCTAAACTAAGCCTAGAAGACCTTCTTATGGCGACTTCAATATGTGCGAAAATATCGAACTTATGAACAAATTGCGGCTGATTTTGCTATTCACGAAAGCAACTTAACCCATCGGAGTCAATGGGTTGAAGTAACTCTTGTTCAAAGTGGTTTTACGATTTCAAGAACTCCTCTCAGTTCTGAGGACACGGTAATGATTGATGCGACGGAAGTAAAAATCCATCGCCCTAAAAAACAATTAGCGAATGATTCTGGTAAAAAGAAATGCCACGCTATGAAGGCTCAAGCGATTGTCACAAGTCAAGGGAGAATTGTTTCTTTGGAGATCACTGTGAACTATTGTCATGATATGAAGTTGTTCAAAATGAGTCGCAGAAATATCGGACAAGCTGGTAAAATCTTGTCTGACAGTGCTTATCAAGGGCTCATGAAGCTATATCCTCAAGCGCAAACTCCGAGGAAATCCAGCAAACTCAAGCCGCTAACAGCTGAAGAGAAAGCCTGTAACCATGCGCTATCTAAGGAGAGAAGCAAGGTTGAGAATATTTTTGCCAAAGTATAGTAGATTGAAACTAGAATAGTACATATCTACTTCTAAAACATTGTTAGAAATCGATTTGACTGTCTTGATTGATTTGTCCTGTTCTTATTTCATTTCACTATGAAAACGTTTAAAATATTTTCAACAACCTATCGAAATCATCGTAAACACTTCGGATTACGAATGAATTTGATTGCTGGTATTATCAATCATGAACTAGGATTCTAGTTTTGCAGGAAGTCTAATAATGAAAATAAAGGACTAAAGTAATAACTCTAAATATATCTGATTTTTATAGGACGTTTCATAAAAAAATCTACATACCTAGAGTCCTATTTAGTTATGTATCTTACATAAAGAGAAAGGAATTAATTATCATGAAATTATCTTTGTATAGTGAAGTTGACCATTACCATTCTTTAAGTTCTTATTCTTTAAATGATATTACACATACTGATACCCCAAAAAATATTATTGAAAAGTCTAAAAAAGATAAGTATAGATACCCAATAGTAATACTTAATAAAGAACATAAAGTAATTGGATTTTTTTGCCTACACCTAAACACTGGTCCTAAAGAGTATGGCTATTATCAAAATGATTATGCGCTTATTAGAGGATTTTCTATTGATGATAATTCCAGAAATCAAGGATATGGTTCTAATGCTCTGAATAAAATATTTGAATTCATAGACTCAACTTTAAAATTAGAAATTAACCATATTGTATTGGCTGTAAATGAAAAAAATATATTGGCTCAAAAAGCATATAGAAATTCAGGTTTTTTTGTTGTGAAGAAAGATTTAGAAGGAAAAAAGGGGAAATTAATTATTATGGAGAAAAGCAGAAACTAGTATCATTTCTAGTTTCTGCTTTTCACTAAGTCTGCTATAAATTTAGTATCCTAGCTTATTTGCATATTTTGAGAGGAATAATCTATATACTAAACTTTTATGTTTATAATTCATTCCTTTCGTTTCACTCAAGGCACAAGACAGAATGAAAAAGTGGTGTGCTCTTTATTTTGTTTTATAATAATAGTGAGAAAACCTATCACTACTACAAATCACGGGGAGGTGAATAAGTGAGTGGCATAGCCACTACCTCGCATTTTTATAGGTGTCATTCTTTCCATCAAGCACAAGAACTGTGACTAGGAGCACGTAAACTTATAATTGAATAAGCGAATCGTTTGTGAAAAGGAAAGAATAGTCAAGGGATAGGCAGACTCAAATTTGGTGAAGGGAAACCCCTCATGTTAAAAGCCAAATTTCAATTTAAAAAATTTTAAAATTTGTTTCGTATTTACTACTCCTTGCCTTTATATTGGATTGATTAAGAGAACCTTTCGCGATGTTCCTTAGTAACTTCTTCGTACTAGGAAAATTTAAAAATTCGGATAGGTAGCTACCCCGATTATTCATACAAAAAGCATCCGAAATTTCTTTGTCTGATAGAAGATCAATCTGTTTCTCGACTGCTTGACAAACCAAGTTTGCAAGAAAGATATTTTTAGGTGAATCAAAAGTTTCTGCTTTGTGGTTAAAATCATGTTTCATATTTTTAGTTTGGCACAAAGTAGCTTGATTGGCTAGGAGTTCTCTTTCTTTTCAACCTTCTCTTCTGATTTTTTCTTCTCTGCTTGATTACTTGAATCAGTCACTACCTCTTCCTTTTTCTCTGTTTTCTCTTCTTTGATTTTGACTGAAGGAAACAGAAACTCATATTGACTCTTCGGCGTACGAACCCTTGTCACCAAGCTTGTTTTCTTATTTTGATAGCTCACCTGACCCAGATTAAAAACCTGTTCCCCACTTTCTTGCTCGGCTTTATCCTTGGCTCGTTTGGCCATGGCAAAAGCAAGCAATTTTTCTTTATTCAAAGCATAGTCTTGATAGTGGGCGACTTGTCGGTTCAAGTAAAATTGTAATAAAAAACTAAAGATAGCTGCCATGCTGACTGCATAAAGGAGAACACTTGCCTTAACTTTCTTCTTTTTCCACACGATAGATAAACTCTCTCTCTAATCCTTTTTGAAATTGGAAACGAAAGTGTACCAGTTGGCCCTCCTCTGTAATCTGCGCAGACTTAAGCCCATAGACCATAGGTTGATAACCTCGACCACGAGCATTCGTTTTACGGAAATCATCTGCCCTAGACTTACCCATAGCGATCTCCTTGCCATCCTGCTTCATATAGATACGATTGCCTTCCACCTTTTCAAACTGAGAACGCTCTAACTCTGCCTCCAGCTGATCCACAAACAAGAGCCACTCTTTTTGCTCGCTTTGTTGCTGGTAGCGAACTTCTGAAATGAGGAGCTGACTCATAGCTTGAAAAAGGAGTAATCCTCCACTGATGACAATCAGGGCAATCAGGGATTCTAACAAGGTAAAAGCCTTGACCTTATGGCTCTTTGATTGCCAACAACTGTTCTGAACCATGGTAGACCTCCAATCCCTTTTCGCTAGAAAACACCTGAATCTCAACTCCGTTTATGTTTACCTGATTTTGACCTGTCTGCAAGGCCATCTTAGCTACCCTCAAGACTTCTTCCTTTTGCAAGATTTTTGCTTCCTCTTGCCTATTTTTTTGAATTTGTCCCAAAAGGAGGGTCGCAATGCTGGCAAAGATAGCTAGAGCGACTACTGCTTCCAGTAAAATCACTGCCCTAATTTTTTGTTTCCTTAATGCGTTTAATTTTTCCATTTCCTAGATATAATTGATAGCGAATCGCTCCTTTACTGGTCTGAAATTCAACCTTAGCTAAGGACGAATTGCCCCCAGCTCGGTCAAATGTAATACTTTGGCCTGATGGTGCCTGAATTCCTTTAGGAACTGTCAAGTTTTGACTGCCATTGCTAATGGTCTGCCCATCTAAGTTCAGACTAGTCTTTTGCTGACTGGCTACACTGCGTTTTTGGGTTTCCCTATAGAGTTCTTCAAACTCCATAAAGAAAATCTGCTCCTCTACCGCCGCAAAAGTGGACTGGACAGAGCCTGACAAGCCCAAGGCAAGGATACTCACAAGTCCCAAAACCAAGAGACTTTCAAGCATGGTAAAGGCCTTAATCATTGACTTTACGATTTGCCTCTCCATTTTTAGTATAGTATTCATTATAGGCTTTAACTTGTTCTTTTGTGATTCGCCCATCTGCTTGTAGCTTACTTAGGCTAGCATCTTCATTTTTTTCGCTATAAAGCTCTGCCTGGCTTTCCACCACCTTAACAACAGCAGCTTTTCCTTTGTCGTTGACTGCTTCTTTTTGCTTGGTCAGATTAGGTACAAAGAGTAAGAGAAGCACGCTGATGATGAGCAAGACCACCAACATCTCCACAAGTGTAAAAGCTTTAACCTTAGCTTTTTTCAAGAATGTCATCATTTTTTTCATTTTAAAAATTTACCTCCATATTTTGATACATGGGCATGAGCATTGCCGCATAAAGTAAAACGATAATCAGTGCTACAAAGATAAAAACCAGTGGCTGCACCAAATTCATGGTGCGGTTGACTCGGGTAAAAAAGGCTTCCCAAGTTTTTTCAGCATAAATTTCCAACTCACTACCCAGCTTGGACTTGACTTCCCCATACTCGATGATGAGACTCAACTCCTTCTTAAAGAAAGGATAGGTTGCTATGGTTTGAGAAAATTCGCGACCATTTTGTAGGGCTTGAGCTAAATCTTGACCGATTTCTTTAAAGAGCTGGGAACCTTGTTCCTGCATGATTTGAAAAATCTGCGTCAGCTCCATTCCCTGCGAAATCATATTCCCCCACTCACGCGCATAATAGGCTGTCAAATAAGTCTGCACAAAGATTCCAAAAAAGGGAAGGCGTGCTAAGATAGAAAAGACACGCATCTTAGAACTTCTTTTATAAAAAGTGAGTGCTAAAAGGACACCTACTGAAACAAATCCTACCATGCCTAGAAAAATTTGTGGCAGATTGCCAATAATTTGGGTAGCAATATTGCTACTATCCAGTTGTGGTAGTAGATAGTTCCGTAGCCCCAGCATGATTAAGAGAAGAAAACCCAGCAAAATCAAAGGATAGGTCGCTACTTCAATTAATTTTTTCTTGACCTTGGCCAGATTGTCTAGATACTCTTCTATCTTTCCCAAACTCAGGTGAAGATTGCCATGAACTTCCGCTAGGGATAACTGGGTGACAATGGCACTTGAAAAACCCAAACTTTCCATCATTTCTGAGAATGATTTCCCCTGAGACAAGCCTGTCCGCATCTGGCTCACACACTGCTTGTCCAACAAAGCACTCCTATCTAAAAAAGAGATTGTCTCCACCAGATGAAAACCGCTGGAAAAGAGATTGTTAAACAAGGTGATGATATTTTTTTGCTTAGCTGTAGCTAATTTTTTCCGTTTCAGCCTGAAGACTTGTGATATGTCCTTCTTTAAGAAGCTGGTCAATCTGTTCATTCCAGCTAGTTGGCTGGTGTTCTTGATAGTCTTTGTTGGCAAAGTCAACGATTCCTCCTCCCCCGATTAATCTCTGGTAGCAGACCCCTTGCAGAACGACTGCTAATTCCTCCTCACTCACACCCAACTCCAGCAAGCGCTCATAAACACCTCGAATACTCTTGGCATGAATGGTTGAAAAGACTGTCGCTCCTGTCAAACTAGCTCTAACTACTGCACGTGCCGTCTCGCTGTCCCGAATTTCTCCGATAATCAAGAGATCTGGTCGATGACGTAAGGAAAGCTTGATGAGATTTTCATAGGTTAGTCCAATCGCCTCATTCAACTGCAACTGGAGCATGTCGTCCTGCTTGATCTCAACTGGATCTTCAATGGACATGACTTGTTGCCCCTTAAAGAGAGACTTGGCCAATTCGTGCATCAGGGTTGTCTTGCCACTTCCGACTGGACCAGCAAAGAGATAGAGACCACGTTGCCTATACTGCTTACCCAGTTCTCCAATATCCTGAAACCAAAAATGCAAATCCTGCTCCTCATCATGCAACAAGCGAATAACTAAACTCTCATGTCCTCGATAATCGCCTACGGTAGATAAACGTAGGGACGCCATCTTCTGGTCATATTCATAGTCACAGGAACCGAGTTGACTACGTCGCTTTTCTCCCACATTCATACCCGCCACAAACTTAAAGTGACTGATGACGGCCGCAAATTTTTCGAAGTTATAACAGCCAATTTTACAGCGCTCGTCTCCTACCCTCATATGAAGCTCATAGGCATCTAACTTAGGGACAAAATAAATATCTTGCGCTCCTTTTTTCCGGGCCGAACGAATGATTTCTTGTGCAATTTCTTGAACCATACCTACCTCCTCACCTATACTATTCGCAAAGATTTGGAAAAAATAAAAAAGCAACTCCAAAAAGTTACTTTTTCTCTATTTTACTTTCATACGGCAAGAACGGTGCCTTTCCTTACCTGTTTGTTTTTCATAGCCTGGACGTAGTTTTTCATCTGGAATAACCTGCTCATCCTGTAAAAGAGCCAAAGAATGGTATTGTTGTAAATACTCATCACATTCATCACACCAGCGTTGATCTTCCGGTCCCAAAAAATGGTCATCAAGTCCCTTCTACTTTTATAAAGAGGGGATTCTTGTTCCAATCTAAACCAGCAAGTCTTGTAGTATTTGAGAGCATCATAATACTGGTCAAATTTCTTACTTGCTACAATATCTTCTTCCCAACCTTCTAAGAACCACCAGGGTTCAAAATCTCCGTACATTTCTATAACACGATACATATTCATTCATTCCTTTGTACCATATATTATAACCAATTCCGCTAAACAAGGAAAGAAATATGCTCATTTCTTAATTTTTTAATAAAAAATCTAGCCATCTGATAAATTACTGAATTTCTATTTTCTTATGTTCCAAAATGTTTTTACTACTTAAGCCTCTGAAATATCGTTTTCGATGATGACCTTAATGGCATGGTGGTCTGCTGCCTTACCGAAGACTTCGTAGGCTTTTTCAATTTCACTGAGTTTGAAATAGTGAGTTACCAATTTTTCTGGTTCAATCTTATGACTTTCAAGTGCTTTCAACAATTGTGGAGTTGTATTTGTAGATACCAAACCAGTTGTTACATTGATGTTGCGAATCCAAAGTTTGTCCAAATCGAATTCAACTGGTTTACCATGTACACCACAGTTGGCAACTGTTCCGTCTACACCGATAATCTTTTGACAGAAATCAAATGTTACAGGAATACCAACAGCTTCAATAGCGACATCTACACCACGGCCATCTGTCAAATCATAAATTTCTTTAATCGCTTTTTCAGGGTCTGAAGAATTAACCTTGTGAGTCGCACCAAATGATAAAGCAGTTTCCAAGCGGTTATCGTCTAAGTCCACCATAATCAATTTGGCTGGTGAGTAGAACTGAGCTGTCAAGAGAGCAGCCAATCCAACTGGACCTGAACCAATAATGGCTACGCTACAACCAGGTTCTACTTTTCCTTTCAAGACACCAATTTCATACCCAGTAGGCAGAATGTCTGATAGCATAACCAAGGCTTCATCTGACAAGTCTTCTGGAGTGTGGTAAAGAGTGTTATCTGCATGAGGGACACGTAGATACTCAGCCTGCATACCATCAATCAAGTGACCGAAAATCCAGCCCCCTTCGTCTTCACAGTGGGCATAAATTCCTTTTTTACAGTAGTAGCATTTACCACAGGCACAAACACAAGAAATCAAGACCTTGTCGCCTTTTTTGAAGTTAGAAACTCCTTCCCCAACTTCTTCAACAATCCCAATCCCTTCGTGACCAAGAATGGTACCACTTTGGCAAGCAGGAACATCCCCTTTGATAATATGGAGGTCTGTTCCACAAATAGTGGTTTTTACGATACGCACAATAGCGTCTGTTGGCTTGCGAATAACTGGTTTATCTACATCAACAAAAGAATCAAGTCCTGGTTTAACATAAGTATAGGTTTTCATAAAGCACTCCTCCGTTTTTTAAATGTACTATTTATAATATAATTGCAAGCCTTTTCAATTGGCTCTTTAGGTATTTTTGTGATATTTTTAACTTTTTTATTTACCTTAACGCAATATAGATAAAAAAGCAGAAGCTAGCCTCTAACTTCTGCCTTCTCTCTTATGACTCATCTCCAATTTTTCTGATACCTGCAACAAAAATCGAAGATAATAATTGGGTAACACTCAACTGATCAAATCCAAAAATGTAATGTGCTAGCAAATGAAATAAGAAAACAAACAAAAACAAAGATAATAAAATCTTACACATAGATTTAAGCCCAGAAATTAATCCGTCCATTATTTGGATATACATCCCTAGCATCAACCCATTGAGCTACCGCATAACCTACATTGTAGAAAATGTTAATATAATCAAATATACGTTCAAGAAGTTCAGCTAACCGATTGCTATAAATGCCTAAACGAATAGCAGCTTTTTTAGCTACCCTACTTAAAGTAGCTTTAGCAACTGCCAATCCTTTTTCTTTACCAAATTACCAATGCCTGCCACACCACCTAAATAGCAGTAGCAATTAGATTTTCTACTTTTTTAAACTTTTTTCATTTTTTCAAGTACAGTTTTTCAAATTATAGTAAAAAGAGCCAGAATTATACTGACTCTTCTATTGATTATTAAACTTAGAAGCACGTTCTTCTCCCCACCAATAGGGCATTAGTTCTGCGACTTTCACTGTCTTTCTTGTATCGTAGTCCATCATGAATTCTGCATCTTTATTTTCAGCGTTCAACTCTAAAAGGAATTCTCTGCAAGCGCCACAGGGCATTCCTGAACTTCCACCATAAGGTGCTTTATCTCGAAAGGCTAATACTTTCTTAACCTTAGTTTGTCCTGAAAATTGGTACATATTGAAGAGGGCCGCCCGTTCTGCACAGAGATGGAAAACACCACAGGTTCCCTCCATACAGAAACCTGTAAATATTTGTCCATCTTCTGCTTCTACTGCAGCTACAACATGATTGGCATAAACAAAGTCTGATACTTCATGTGGATTGTATAGTTTCTGTGCTTCTTCGTACATCTTTTCCCAGATTTCCATTATTGTACCCTTCTTACTTAGAGATTTCCTTTAACATATTTTCGATATGCTGGATTGATTTTTCACGTCCAAGCAAGAAAATTGTATCTGGTAATTCTGGTCCATGCATTTCACCTGAAACTGCGATACGAATAGGCATGAAAAGATTTTTCCCTTTAATACCTGTTTCCTTTTGGACTGCTTTAATTTGTGGGAAGATATTCTCTGTCACGAATTCATCATCTGTCATCACTTCGAGTTTTGCTTTGAAGGCTTCAAGAACTGTTGGGACTGTTTCACCTGCCATGACTTCTTTCTCAGCCTCAGTTAATTCTGGGAAGTCTGAGAAGAAGAGGTCTGTCAATGGGATAATCTCATCTACTGATTTCATTTGTGGTTTATAGAGCTCAACTAATTTTTCAGCCTTGTCAGTCAATCGACCTGCTTCTTCTAGGAATGGTTTTGCCATTTCAAAGATAGTTTCTAGGTCTGCATTCTTGATATAATCATTGCTCATCCAGTCTAGTTTTTTCTGGTCAAAGGCTGCTGGAGACTTGCTGAGGCGGTTTTCATCGAAAAGTTTAATCAATTCTTCACGAGAGAAAATCTCATCTTCGCCACCTGGGTTCCAACCAAGAAGAGCAATAAAGTTAAAAACTGCTTCTGGAAGGTAACCTTTCTTTCGGTAATCTTCGATAAATTGAAGTGTATTAGTATCACGTTTAGATAACTTCTTACCAGTCTCAGAGTTGATGATTAAGGTCATGTGACCGAACTCTGGAGCTTCCCAACCAAGCGCTTCATAAACCATGAGCTGTTTTGGTGTATTAGCAATGTGGTCGTCTCCACGGATTACGTGAGAAATTTGCATATCATGGTCATCGATGACAACGGCAAAGTTGTATGTTGGGTAACCGTCTTTCTTTTGGATAACCCAGTCACCACCGATATTGCCACCTTCAAATTCGATATCACCTTTGACCATATCATGCCACTTGTAGATACCTGACTCATTGACAGCCAAACGAACAGTTGGGATGATCCCTGCTGCTTCACGTTCTGCGATGTAAGCTGCTTTTTCTTCTTCACTCATACCAAGGTATTCATTGATGTAGCGTGGTGTTTCGCCAGCTACTTCTTGGCGTTCGCGTTCAGCTGCCAACTCTTCTTCTGTAACGTAAGATTTATAGGCTTTTCCTTCAGCTAATAGTTGGGCAATGTATTTTTGATACAAGTCCAAACGCTCAGACTGGCGATAATTCTCATGTGATTCTGGACTTTCATCCCAATCCATGCCTAACCAGCGAAGGTTTTCAAGTTGTGAACGTTCACCATCCTCGACATGGCGTTTACGGTCAGTATCTTCGATACGAATGAGAAATGTTCCACCATGATGGCGCGCATACAAGTAATTAAACAATGCTGTACGGGCATTCCCGATGTGTAGTAGTCCTGTTGGACTTGGTGCGTAACGTACGCGGATATCTTTTGACATAGTTTCTCCTATAAAGTCTCTAGGCGTCTGCCTTTTTGCTCTCTATATTATATCACAAGTCTTGGCTGAGTCCAATTTCTATGGATAAAGAGAGTAAAAAGAGTGGACAAACCACTCTTTTCTTCTATTATTACAGACGTGCGTTAAGTTCTTTGCTCAATTCTTCAAATCCAGGTTTCCCAAGAAGGGCAAACATATTTTTCTTAGCTTCAACACCTGGCTGGTCAAATGGATTGATACCATTCAGGTAGCCAGAAAGAGCAATAGCCAATTCAAAGAAGTAGATAGTGTAGCCCAAAGTGAACTCATCTTGCTCAGGCAGTGTCACAAACATATTTGGAACTCCACCATCAGTGTGTGCTAACAGCACCCCATCTGTCGCTTTTTTGTTTACAAAGTCAACGTCTTTTCCTTGAAGGTAACCAAGACCGTCCAAGTCTTCTGCCAATTCAGGAATCAGCACATTTTTGCGAGGTTTATCTACACGGATAACTGTTTCAAAGAGGATACGAGTTCCTTCTTGGATAAATTGACCCAATGAGTGCAAGTCAGTTGAGAAGTTAGCTGAAGTTGGGTAGATACCTTTTTGGTCTTTTCCTTCTGTTCAGGCACCCCTTGTAGATGCATCTGCTGGAAATTCCCTTGCACTGGCTGGCTAGTTTGATTGACTTGCCAAGCCCTTTGCGCTTGACCTTGACCGTCTTATTCTGGCATGCTTTTCTCCTTATAAATTTTGTTGATTTGTCATATTGCGAAAACATTGAAAAACAATGACAAATTTCACAATATTATAATATAAATTATTTTTCCTATCAAAAAAGAGAGTGGGAAAGAACTTCAAACAAGTTAAAAAGTTCGTCTTCCACCTCCCCCGCACACAGTTGATCAGGCAATCTTTGGGACTTACAAAGCGAAGGAAGATGCCAATCAACCACTAAGTTATCTGTTTTTTTAAATTTAGACTCAAAAGCCTGGACTTTTTGCCCAGGCTCTGATTCAAGTTTTTAGACTCTTATTTTTCTAGTATTCTTAATTAGATATTTTATCTTACTTAGGCAGCTTCGAAAATCTGAATGGTAGAACCTTTCTCAAGTACTACTGCTTGGTCTGCTGCGACATGGAGTGTACCAGGAAGGCTCCCCTCTTTTGAACCATCAAAAGAAATCGTGATATGCCCCAGTCCAGTTAAATTTTTTTCTACTACATTTCCTACGGCAGTAATCGAATATTCCTGACTATCTACGACCAGCTTTCCACCTTCTAGTATTGCACCTAGAAGATTTTTGTTATCGATTTTAAAACAATACTCTGCTAAATCTTCCGGAGCTTCTTCTCCAAATAAAATGAGCATATTAGCGTCTTGAATCATATTCTGAGCTTCAAGCCCCACTTGAATTACTTTAGCTTCAAAAATTTTCTTCATCTAATTCCTATTCATCCTTTCTCAAATCTGTCATAAACTTATGCTTATAGATAAGTTTAACATAATAGTTGCTGTGTTTACGTGCATCTATCAAAGTTCTACTGATAAAGGCCAATACTAGCTATCCAAGCTACTAGCACCCGCGGAACACCATTTAGAAAGCGTGAATAAAGTACAGAAGGAACACCAACCTCAACTGTTTCAGCTTTGGCTTCAGAAAGACCGAGTGCTACAGGGATGAAATCACAACCGTTTTGGGTGTTGATAGCAAATATAGCTGGTAGAGCCATTTGGGGTGGAATATTTCCTTTTCCGATTTCGACTCCATTAAGGTTCCGATAATCTGACTGATAACAGCTCCGGGCCTAACAAAGGAGATAGGAATGGCAAGGAACAGATAAAGCCAATCAAAATGAGCCCCCAGATGTTCCCCGCCAGGGGAACCATTAATTTTGCCAGCCAATTTCCAACACCTGAACCTTGAATAACCCCAATCAGCAAGGAAACAAAGGCCATGAAAGGAATGATTGTATTGAGCATTGTCTGAATGGCTTCACGAGCAGCCTGGTTGAAAGTCGCAACGACCTTCCCAGCGCCCATCCCAATTCGTGCTACAATACTTGTTTCAGCTTTTTGCTCTGTAATTTTTTTACTAGTATCGTAAGTTGGCTTTTCAGTTACCACAGTTGTCGCTTTTTCGTCTTCATTAGCAGCAGAAATTTGATTAAGGCCAACTGCTGACACATAGATTTCCTCGGTGATATATTGAGCTAGAGGGCCACTTTTCCCTGTAGCGACAATATTGATTGTAGGGATCCCCTTTTTAGGATAAATACCGCAGCGAAGAGTACCGCCGCAATCTACGATTGCTAAAGCAATTTCCTCATCTGGGATAGAAGTTTTAAACCCGTTAACAGCTTCCATACCGGTCAAATCAGCAATTTTATCTACAATATCTGGCTTTTCTCCGCCACCAGTGATATAGATGAATTTATGCTTAGCCTCACTAGGTGTAATGACCAAAGGGCCCCCGAAACCACCATTTCCTTTAACAACTTTTATACTCTTATATGACATAATTTCACTCTTTCTATCAATCAAATGTTTTACTCAAGGTAACACCTTGCTGTTTTGCTACATAAGCAGTTGTAAAATCGGTTACCCAACCGCCTACAAAGTTCATGACAATCCCAACAAGCATGTAACGAATGGCTAAGTCCGTTTGACTTAAACCTAAATTTTGAATTCCTGTTGCAATTCCCACCCATACAAACAACTCCCCAGGATTGATATGCGGGAATACACCATTTGAAGTATGGCAGAACTGCATCTGAGCTGCTACAAAACTAGGTTTATAATATTCTGGTAAGAAACGTCCCATACTAATCGCCATCGGATTCCCCAGCATAAAGGCTGAAATGAAAGGTAAAATCATATACCTAAGCTAACAGGATTTTTGGCAGAAATCTTAGCTAGGGAATTGACCTTCTCTTCTCCCAAGAAAGCGATAAGGGTATTCATTGCAATCAATAGCATCAAGACAAGAGGTACAATATTTGTCATCCAGCTAATAAAGGTTTCTCCACCTAATTGGAAGAGTTTCATAAAACTCTCTGCAAATTCTGTAATATAATTCATAAGGAACTCCTTTTCTTATTTTTTTAAATAACTGTTTAATAGATAATTGTAAGTAAGCCGCATAAAAGCCGAATCCCAGAAAAGAATCAGAAGAACTTGTCTCTTTCTCAATACCTGCCTCATGCCAAAGATAGACTTTTCTAGCATCTTCTATAGCTGATTGCATCAACTTATTTTCTTTTCTCACAAGAGGATTATACTTGTCAAAATAATGGATGTCTTCTCCAACATAATCGTCCATATTTTGAAAACGCGCTAAGATTGTGACTCCTTGCATTTTGCTAGCTTTAAGAACCCGACCGTTTTCATCAACCGCGAACATGACAATCGTCTTGGATTTGATTCTTCCGGATTTCCTGCCAATCGCTACGCGCCCCAGTTTCCGGAGCATCGTATAGGTCTTATTGAAGTCTTTCAGTTGCTGCCAGCCGAGGAACATTTGAAATATATAAGCTGCCATGACAAATACAGCGAAAATTATTATCGAATTCATTAAAATACTCCTTTGCTCTTAGAAAATGATAGAAACTCTGTCTCTGTTTCTACAGCCCTCAATGCTTCTTTTAGAGAAGGCTCTCCTGCAATTCGAAAAATGTCGTCATACAATTCCAGCAATTCACTTTCCATTTTTCTTTCAATTTCTGAGGGTATGGCGACTAGAAAGATAAATTCAATCCATTCATCTCCTTTTTGATAAGGCTCTTCTAGTTTTCCGAACATTAAAATAGTCTTTGCATAACCCTGGTTAATTGTATGGGGGAACGCAATTCCTCCACCAAAAATGGTTGATTGCTTTTTCTCCCTATCAATTATCCGATTTCTAAAACCTTCATCAATCATCTGAAGTTTCTCTAACTCCGCAGACATATTTAGCAAGTATTGCTGATAGGTTTTTTGGGGGCTTAATCGAATAAAACGTAAGCTGACTGTTTCTAGATTTTTTTGATGAAAAGCATTGGCTTTCTGCCATTCTTCCTGCAGCCATTGATCATCAAAAAGATGATTAACTTGAATGACTGGAGATTTAGAATCTTTATATTTTAGAGGAACTGTCGTAAAAATCGCGAAATAGTCCTGATTCAATTCCACATTAAAATCCTCTTCAGAATACTGAGTAATGTCTACATCATTTCCAATGACTCGTCTGAGTTGCTGGATAATCATCGCAGCAGTTCCTCTTCCTGTTGTGCAAACCACAGCTATCTGCTTGCGAGAACCCTTAACAGCAGAATTTTGTTTTCTTAAAATCATTTCAAAATACAAAGCCAGATATCCGATTTCAGATAATTCCAATTCAGAACCAAAAATTGTAGATAGTTCTTCTCCAGCAATTTTCGCCATTTCAAAAGCAAAAGGATATTGAGTTTGAACCTCGCCATGAAATATATCATTAGCTTGCACATGGAAAATCAGTCGATTGATTAAGGACCCTAAATGAGACTTGATTTCTTCAAATAATTCTTCATCATCAAAGTGAACCAACATAGTTTCTTTGACTTTCTTGACAATCCCTTGAAAAATGTATGCAAGCTGTTCAGATTGATAAGACGGCTTGCTTAAAGTGTCAATAAAACGGACATTAAACGGAAAACACAAAAAGTCTATCTCAAACTGACTGAGGGAAATCTTATAAGTCACCTCAATATGATAGATTAATTTCTCAGCCAAATGTGTCTCTGTTAAATCATTCCTATAGTAGGGAATAGGACAATTCAACACCCTAGATGTATGAATACGATCCACCATAATTGAAAGGGTCTTTCGAAGGAGCTCCTGTGTTTCTTTAGGGATTTTATAATCCTGGACTAGCGTCTCCAGAAAAGAAGATGTTGCCTCAGTGAGTGTCCTTCCTTCAAAGTAAGGAGCCACTTGGTGAATATAGAGCAAGCGCAAATTCAGCTCGCTCCCCAAGACCTCCAGCCCACGATTGGGCTTTCCTGAAATAGTGATAGAGTAACTCTCTGCCAAAGATTTTACTTGTTTTAAATCCTTATTAAGGGTACTTCTACTAACACCTACTTCCTCAGCCAAATCGTCAATAAGAAGAGGGGAGGTTGACTCAATTAAACGTTTTAGCAAATAGGCGATTCTTTTACTGGAAGAATTGAAGTCACTCTCCTGTTTTAAACTACCAGATAAAATCTTTTCCAACTCTGTATAGTCATACACTTCTAACATTAATTGATCATCTTGTGAGATAATCTGGATATTAGGAGCCAAAACATCATTTAATTGTTGGATACTCTTTTGCAAGGTTTGCATACTAATATCCAGCTCCGAGCGCATATCTACCAAGAAATAAGTTGGCTGTGAGACCATTTTTTCTAAAATGTTATACCATCGATTTACTAAGGTCAACTCTCTTCCTCACCTTCATTTTTTTAACCGCGAGTTTTACCTCCTAAGCAATATTTGTAGTGACACCTGTTATATAGCTAGAACGGTCTGAAATATAGAACGCTACAAGATCAGCTACTTCCCGTAGTTTCCCACTCCGTCCCAATGGAGTCGTTGAAGTTGAAGCATAACCAGCTCGAATATCTTCTACCGTCTTTCCACGGGTATAAGCAAGAGCTTCCTCGTAAGAAAGAGTTCGAAGACCCGTAGCTTCCATAATTCCTGGAGCAATTCCAACCACACGTACACCATGTTTACCAAGCTCTTTCGCCCATGAACGAGTGTAACTATAGACTGCTGCTTTCGTGGCAGCATAGGCACTTTGTCCTTCAGAACCTTCCAAGCCTGCTTCTGAAGCCATGTTTACAATTACACCTTTTCTATTTTGAACCAGAATCCTACCTACTGCCTGGCTAACCAAATACAGACCTTTTTGGTTAATCATTGTTACTTTTTCAAACGTTTCATCGTCTAACTCGTAAGGACCTTTAGGATTTTCTGCATCAATTAATAATCTAGGGACATTAATCCCCGCATTGTTGACCACCGCATCAATATTGCCAAATCTTTCAACTATTTTAGCGACTCCTACTTCTACTTCAGAGCGAGAAGTTACATCAACTTTTACAAATAATAGATTCGGGTGACGCAAATCGTTGTCGCTAAGGTCAAAATTCGCTACATTGACACCTAATTCCAGCAATTCTTCAACGATTGCCTTACCGATCCCAGATGACGCACCCGTCACAAGAACTGTTTTGCCTTTTATATTTAACCAATCATTCATTTTGATACCTCTCAAGTTTTATTTACAAGGCAATTATACAGCGCTTTCATAAAAGAATTAAGACACTCTTTTTTACACTGTTCAAAAAAATGATAAACTAATTAAAAGGCTTGTACTAAAAATCCACAAGAAATGAACTTGTGGATCTTTTTTATTCTGAATTAGCTCAACATATATGAGAATCAAAGACGTGCATTCAGTTCTGCACCGAGCTCTTCAAATCCAGGTTTCCCAAGAAGGGCAAACATATTTTTCTTATAGGCTTCAACACCTGGTTGGTCAAATGGGTTGATAGCATTCAAGTAACCTGAAAGAGCGATAGCCAATTCGAAGAAGTAGATAGTGTAACCAAGAGTGAAAGCATCTTGCTCTGGAAGAGTCACGTACATGTTTGGTACGTCACCATCTGTGTGGGCAAGAAGAACACCGTCAGTCGCTTTTTTGTTTACAAAGTCAACGTCTTTTCCTTGAAGGTAACCAAGTCCATCAAGGTCTTCTTCCAAGCTAGGAATAATCACGTTCTTGCGAGGTTTGTCAACACGGACAACTGTTTCAAACATGATACGAGTTCCTTCTTGGATAAATTGACCAAGTGAGTGCAAGTCAGTTGAGAAGTTGGCTGAAGTTGGGTAGATACCTTTTTGATCTTTTCCTTCTGACTCACCAGCCAATTGTTTCCACCACTCTGAGAAGTATTGAAGTGATGGCTCGTAGTTTACCAAGATCTCAGTTGCATAGCCTTTACGGTAAAGGATGTTACGAACTGCTGCGTATTGGTAAGCTTCGTTTTCAGAGATTTTATCTGAAGTGTAGTCTTTGCGAGCTGCATTCGCACCTTCCATAAGGGCTTTGATGTCAGCTCCTGATGCTGCGATTGGAAGCAAACCAACGGCTGTCAATACTGAGAAGCGTCCACCGATATCATCTGGAACAACAAATGTTTCCCAACCGTTAGCGTCTGCTTCAATCTTAACAGCACCTTTTGGCGGTCAGTTGTTGCGTAAATACGTTTGTTGGCTTCTTCTTGACCGTATTTCTTAACCAAGAGTTCTTTGAAGACACGGAAAGCAATCGCTGGTTCAGTTGTTGTACCTGATTTAGAAATCACGTTTACTGAGAAGTCTTTGTCAGCTACGTACTCTACCAAGTCAGCAAGGTAAGTAGATGAGATTGAGTTTCCAGCGTAAAGGATTTGTGGAGCTTTACGTTCTTCTTTTGTTTGCAAGTTTGCAAAGTGGTGGTTCAAGAAGTCGATTGCTGCTTTGGCACCAAGGTAAGATCCACCGATACCGATCACAACCAAAACATCGCTGTCTGACTTAATTTGCTCAGCAGCTTTCAAGATACGGTCAAATTCTTCGCGGTCGTAGTTTTCAGGAAGGTCCAACCATCCCAAGAAGTCGCTACCAGCACCAGTTCCTTTACGGATCAATTCGTCAGCAGCTGTAACTTGTGCTTGCATGTATTCCACTTCATGTGGTGCAACAAATTTGTCTAAAACTTTTGAATAATCAAATTTAATATGTGACATGTTATTCCTCCAATATTTCTTCTTTTCTATCATAACGCTTACCTTCGTTTTTTTCAAGTTTTTTTGTCGAATTTCTCCAATTTTTATCAGAATTCAAACGTTTGCGTAAAAATCCCACATTCCAAAAATTTTGAAAAAATAAAAGAAAGAACGACTAGATGTTCCAGTCGTTACAGTTCATTCAATAAATACTCAAATAATTCTAAATTACCATCTTCTTCATTGACCAGAAACTCTGGATGCCACTGCAAACCGATAATGCGGTGTTCGTCGATAGACTCAATCGCTTCGATGGTCTGGTCTCTTGGATCAATAGCAGTTACACGGAAATTAGATGCCAAATCTTTAATGCTTTGACGATGGACCGAGTTAACCTGACTTTCTTTTCCAAATAGCTTGGCAACCACGCTTCCTTCCACTGTCTCAATAGAGTGAGATGTTCCGAAAGGTAGTCCCTGCCAGTGACCTTCGATTTCTTGATTGAGGGTTCCACCAAAGGCAACATTGACAAGCTGAACACCACGACAGATTGCCATAATTGGTTTATTCTGACGAAGCGCTTCCTTCAAGAGCGCCAATTCAAATTCGTCACGGATCAGATTATAATCATCGCTCTCGATTGTCTTTTTCTCTCCATAAAACTGAGGATGAACATTTTGGCCTCCTGTCAAAATGAGCTTGTCAATCATTTCCACATAATCGCGTACAACAGACTCATCACCAACAGGAATGACTAAAGGGAGACCACCGACTTGACGAATGCTCTCTGCGAATCTACAAGATACAGATGAATGAATGTTTTTGCCTTCTGTGTCTACGGGACATAGATTTGCAGCAACTCCTACAACGGTTCTAGGCATGATGTCTCTCCTTTCGAATATTAACGATAGTCCTATCTTATCACTCAAAACGTCTTTCGTCTAATATGTTTTTTTAAAGGCCGTGATAAATATTTTTTATGGACAAGAAAAAGCTGCCCCATAGGACAACTTCTTTCTTATTCAAAGACAAATTGATTGTGATAGAGTTCTGAGTAGAATCCACCTAGCTTCAAGAGTTCATGATGGCTACCGCGTTCAATGACTTCTCCATCTTTAAGGACAATAATCTGATCTGCATTGAGAATGGTTTTCAAGCGGTGGGCAATGACGAAACTGGTTTTGCCTGCTACAACTGCCTCCATGGCATGCTGAATCTTGCTTTCTGTCACCGTATCTACGTTTGAAGTGCCTTCATCGAGAATGAGAACTTCTGGATCTGTCATCAGGGTTCGAGCAATGGAAATCAATTGCTTCTGCCCTGTCGAGAAGATACTCTGCTCATCATCAATAAGAGTATCGTACTTATCAGGCAAACTTTCGATATAGTCGTGAATGTGGCTTGCTTTGGCTGCTGACTCAACCATTTCCTGACTGGCATCTGGCACACCGAAACGGATATTGTCTCGAATGGTTCCGCTAAAAAGAACGGAATCTTGCAAGACAATTCCCACTTTACTTCTAAGACTATCTAAATCATAGTCACGAATGTCTTTATCATCAAAATAAATACCGCCAGCATCAACATCATAAAAGCGATTGATGAGGTTCATAATAGTGGTTTTCCCTGAACCCGTTGGCCCAACAACTGCAGTCATCTGGCCTTTAGGGGCAGAAATGTTGACATCTTTCAAAATAGGTTTATCAGGCAAGTATGAAAAATCGATATGACTGATTTCAACACCTTCTTGCAACTGAGTGAAGATTGGAGCCTTTTCAGGTCGGATTTCTTCCTCTGCATCAAACATTTCCTGTATCCGTTCAGCCCCTGTAAAGGCCAACTGAAGACTTCCCCAACTAGCTGCAACTTGAATAATAGGCTGGTAGTACTGCTGTGAAAATTGGGCAAACATCACAATCAAACCTAGGGCTGTACTTGTTTCAATAGTCTTATCGTTTAATAGAACGGCCGAACCAGCAAAGATAACGACGGCTGTATTAACCAGACTCATCCCATTCATGACAGGGAACAGAATTCCTGAGAACATCCTTCCTTTAAAGGTTGCCTTGCGTACGCGCTCATTTTGTTCAAGAAATCCTGCCATCATATCCTCTTGAATTCCTTGCACAATCACGGCTTTTTGGCCTGAGATACTCTCATCCATATAGGCGTTGAGCTTCCCTACCTCTTTCTGCTGGAGATTGGTGTATTTGCGTGCCGTTTTCACGATGAAAATCAACATGAGGAAGGCCACTGGTGTGCTTGCAATGGTGATGAGAGCCAGCGTCACATTTCTCGAAAACATGACAAGAATCAGACCAATGTATAAAACAATATTGCTCATGACCTGAACCAGACTTTCATTAAAGGCTTGGAGGATATTATCCAAATCACTGGTAAAACGAGATAGGATATCGCCATCTTGTCGGCGGTCAAAGAAAGAAACCGTCAACCGAGCAAGCTTACCGAAGAGACCTTTGCGCATCTCGTTGGTCGATTCTGCAATCACGCGCGTCATGAGACACATGTATATGACACTAGAGATAAATAGAACCAAAACCAGCAGACCAAGATTGACCATGATTCCTGATAGGCTTTGCCAAACAAGTTCTGGATTGCCATCTTGATAAGCTTGGACTAAATTAACTAGTTGCGTCACTGCTTGTCCAGAAAAGACCGGAAAGAGAGCTTGGGCAAGAGTCGCCAGAACAATCATCAGGATAACAACTACAAATGATAGCTTATAAACTTTAAAATAATTCCAAAAAAATTGAACTGTCTTCATTTTACTCCTCCTTTCCTTTCTGTGTTTCGTAGATTTCACGGTAAACAGCATTGTTGGCAACCAAGTCTGCATGCGTACCTTGACCAATCAATCGTCCTTGATCTAGAACCAAGATTTTATCTGCATGAACAACCGAGCTAATCTTTTGCGCGATGATAATGGTTGTTGTTCCCTTCAAGTCCTTATTCAAGGCTTCTTGAACCAGGCGCTCTGACTTAGCATCCAAGGCCGAGGTCGAATCGTCAAAAATCAGAATACGTGGATTGCTGACAATTCCACGAGCAATCGACATCCTTTGCTTTTGCCCACCAGAGAAATTGGTTCCCCGTTCCTCAACTGGACTTTCAAAGGTTTTCTCCATACGATGAATGAATTCGCTGGCTTGGGCAATATTGGCTGCGCGCTCCATTTCAAATAGAGTAGCATCTCCCTTACCCTGTCTCAAATTATCTGCAATGGTTCCACTGAAGAGAATGGCACGTTGGAGAACGATAGAGACCGCTTTACGCAGGGTCCCTTCACTCACTTCTCGAATATCCTTACCTCCGATTTTAATAGAGCCTTCTTGCGGATCAAAGAGACGTGGAATCAATTGAGCTAAGGTTGACTTTCCTGCACCAGTCGCTCCAACGACACCAACCATTTGACCAGGTTCGATAGTAAAGGTCACATCTTTCAGCATCGGTTCCTTGTCCATTGGATAGGTAAAGGTTACATTTTCAAAGCTAAGACTTCCGACCAACTCTTCATCTGGGACATCCTTGAACGTCATAGCCGACTCTGCGTCAAGAATTTCTCGAATACGACGCATAGAAATCATGGCACGACTGACAGAATTTCCCAAAAATCCAACCATAACAATGGTAAAGATAATCTGGCTTAGGTAATTGACAAAGGAAGCAATGGAACCCACAACTGACGGATCCGACTGAACCATCCCAGCAACTAGCCAAATAGAGAGGAATACCGCCCCATAACCGACCAACATCATGAAAGGTTCCACTACTGAAAAGGCATAACCAATGTAAAGGTTTTGACCAAGAAGCTCGTCTGAAACCTCCGTAAACTTAGCAAATTGCTCTTTTTCTTGGACAAAGGACTTGACCACACGAACACCGCGCAGATTTTCCTTAGCAATAGCATTGATGCGCTCAAGAAGGGTTTGAAACTTGGCAAAACGAGGCCCCATCATACCCATCATGACAGCAGTCAAACCAAAAATCAAGACTACCATGAGAACAATCACCCACCACAGAGAAGGTAAGGTTTGAACCGCCAGGATAAACGAACCGATGAACAAGAGGGGAAGTCTGAAAAGAATTTGGAAGGTCATCATGACGACGTTCTGAATCTGGTTGATATCATTTGTCATTCGAACGACTAGATTTCCCGCATTAAATTGTTCAATATTGGCATAAGAAAAGGTTTGGATTTTACGGAAGGCATCCTCCCGAAGGTCAGATGAAACTCCTTGGGCAATATAGGCTGCGAGGACAACATTGAGCCCACCAGCAACCAGACCGACCAAGGCCACACCAATCAACCAAGCCCCGATGCTATAAATAGCTTCATATTTTCCAGCAAGGAGGGCGTCTAACACTTCCTGCAGATAACGCGGTTGCAGAAGTGAACTAGCAACCATCAAGCCTGTCATCAGGAGCGAAGCCAAGGCCTGCCACTTGTAGGTTTTTATTTTCTGAATCAGCATACTTTCTCCTTAAAAAATAGACAAAAGGGAGCGACAATGCGTCAGCTCCTTTTCATTCTGTTTGTGTGATGTTATTCTAGCAAAAAAGTGGAGGATTGTCAAAGAAGTCTCCTTGATATAGCTAGAATGACTAGTAATTTTCTCTTTATAGTTTCTGTTTTAACTCGACCAAGACATTCATAGCCTGCATAGGTGTCATATTGTAAACATCCAGTTTAGCTAATTCTGCTAGGATAGGATGTTCTTCAGTCGTATCAAAGAGTGAAATTTGTTCTGAGACAGTACTTGTTTGTTTCATAGGAGCAGGACTTTCTTGCCCCTGACTCTCCAGTTGCGTTAAAATCTTATCCGCTCTCGCTAAAAGATCAGCCGGTAAACCAGCAATCTTGGCAACATGGATACCATAGGATTTATCAGCTGGCCCTGGTTCAATCTTGTGAAGGAAGGTGACCTGCCCATCCTGCTCCAAGGTTGCCACGTGGACATTGACCAAGTGTTGTAAACTAGACTCCAGACTAGTCAACTCATGGTAGTGGGTCGCAAAGAGGGTCTTGGCTCCGATATGTTCATGGATGTATTCGATGATGGACTGGGCAAGAGCCATCCCGTCATAAGTTGCAGTTCCACGACCTAACTCATCAAAAAGAATCAAGGAATTCTTTGTTGCATGCGAAATGGCATTGTTGGCCTCCATCATCTCCACCATGAAGGTTGATTGGCCTGAAACCAAATCATCGGCTGCTCCGATACGGGTAAAGATAGCATCAAAAATAGGTAAATGGGCACTTTCTGCTGGCACATAAGAGCCCAACTGGGCCATTATCGCCGTCATGGCTAACTGACGCATGTAGGTTGACTTCCCGCTCATGTTGGGTCCTGTAATCAGTTGAATACTGGTATCTTCTGCCATCTGAATCGTATTGGGAATATAGGTCTGAGCCCCCATAACCTTTTCAACGACAGCATGGCGTCCTTTCTGGATATCAATTCGCGAATCATCTCCGAATTCAGGTCGAATCAAATGCTGGGTTTCAGCTACAACCGCCAGACTTTGCAAGACATCAACGGTCGCAATTCCTTGAGCTAGAGCCTGCAAACGCTGAATGTACTTGCCGACCTCTTCACGAATGCGCATAAAAATTTCGTACTCTAGGTTAGCTGACTTCTCACGCGCCTCCAACATGTCGCCTTCGATACGAGCTAATTCCTCGGTACCGAAGCGTTCTGAGTTTTTCAGCGTCGCCTTGCGGAAAAAGTGAGCAGGCACATTTCCCAGTTGTGAATTGGTCACATGGAAATAGTAGCCATCCTTTTTATTATAGTCAATCTTGAGCGTACTGATACCAGAGTTTTCGCGTTCCTTAGCCTCAATCTCAGCAATCCAGCCAGTCCCTTCTCTGAGAACGCGACGGTACTTGTCTAAAGTCTCATCAAATCCAGTTCGGATAATACCACCTTCTGTAATCACATGAGGAGCTTCAGGAGCAATCGCTGCGCTAATCAAACTCTCCAACTCAGGAATTCCATCCAGTTGTGCGATGAGATAGGCTAGAGCAGGTTGCTCCATCCCTTCTAAAATCGCACGAATCCGTGGCACACTAGACAAGGTAGTCGCCAACTGCAAGAGATCCTTGGGATTGGTCTTGCCAAAAGAAACACGACTAGCCAAGCGCTCAATGTCATAAACACCCTTGAGACTGTCTGTCAAATCACTACGCTCAAAGAAGTGGTCAAGAAAGACCTGCACCACTTCTTGACGTTGGACGATTCGTTCCTTATCAATCAAAGGACGATGAATCCAAGAACGCAAGAGACGCATCCCCATAGCCGTTTTGGTTTCATCCAAAAGCCAGAAAAGACTGCCTTGCTTCTTGCCTGAACGAGCATTCTCAACCAAATCCAGACTAGCCTTGGTCGCATAATCCATCTGCAAGAAATCTTTGATTTCATAGCGGATAACAGGCTTGAGGTGATTCAATTCCCTCATCTGAGTCCGATGAACATACTGGAGCAATTTACTAGATGCCGCTTGCTCCACAGCTGCCAATCGTGAATCCAGTAAATGAAGGTCTTCAAAGCCTTCTTTTTCATAGGAAAGTACCAGATTCATCTGACGACTAAGGATTTGTTCCTCTTCCTCAGACAAGTCATAGCCCAGCACCACTTCTCGAGCCTTGAGATTACGGATTTCCCCACAAACCAGCGTGAAATCCAAAAGACCTGTCACATAAAAGTCACCCGTCACCAGGTCCATATAAGCTAGGCCAAATTGATTGCCAGCACGGTCTATGGCAACCAAAAAATTATTCTGACTGTCCGGCTTACTGCTATCGACCACTGTCCCTGGCGTAATGACCTGAACAACCTCTCGTTTCACAACCCCAACTGCTTGTTTAGGATCTTCCATCTGCTCTGCGATAGCCACCTTATAGCCCTGCTCAATCAAGACATCGATATACTGTTGGGCAGAATGATAGGGGACACCCGCCATAGGAATCGGATTGTCGGCATTCTTGTTGCGACTCGTTAAGGAAATTTCCAGAATCTGCGCAGCATTGACCGCATCCTCATAAAATAATTCATAAAAATCACCCATCCGAAAGAGCAAAAACGCATCTGGATATTGCTTTTTAATCTCCACATACTGTTGCATGCCAGGTGATAGCTTTTCTGTCGCCATTGTCCGTCTCTCCTTGTCAAAAATAAGTCTTGAGAGCAACTCTCAAGACCTTACTTATCTTTCATCAAATCTAGCAAACGATCTTCCATGAGTTTGGCAACGTGCTGGTCTCGACAAATGACCAATAAGGTATTGGCACCAGCAACTGTTCCTAAAATCCATTCATCCTTGTTTGCATCTACAATATTTGCCAAAACAGAAGCTTCTCCCAGTTTGGTATGAAGCACCAAGGTAAACTCTGCTCTTGCAACACCTTCTAAATGATGAGACAAAAATTCCACCAAATCAATCTTTTCTGTCTCATTTGCTAGTACATAATACACCATATCATTTTTCTTGACCTTGGTCAAGCCGATTTCGCGCAAATCACGAGACAGGGTTGTCTGCGTCACAAAAACATTGTGCGCCTCCAACCGATCTTGAATTTCTTTTTGTGTACTTAATTTTTCCTCAGTAATCATTTTTTTTATTAACTGATGACGATCTCTTTTTCTCATAAAATCCTCTTATGTGAATATTTATAACTATTTTTATAACTATATTATACCAAAAAAACGGGAGATTTCAAAAATTTTTTCTTCTTTCTTTAAAATTGTGATAAAATAGTAGAAAAGTCCAAAAAGGAGCTCTTAATGAATACAAAAGAATTGATTGCTAGCGAATTGGCTAGCGTCATTGATAGCCTGGACCAAGAGGCTATTTTAAATTTACTGGAAACCCCTAAAAACTCAGAAATGGGAGACATTGCTTTCCCTGCTTTTTCTCTTGCAAAAGTCGAACGTAAAGCACCTCAAATGATCGCGGCTGAACTGGCTGAAAAAATTAACAGCCAATCCTTTGAAAAGGTTGTTGCAACAGGACCTTACGTCAACTTTTTCCTTGATAAATCTGCCATTTCTGCTCAAGTATTGCAAGCTGTTATCACTGAAAAAGAACACTATGCTGACCAAACTATTGGCAAACAAGAAAATGTTGTTATCGATATGTCTAGTCCCAATATCGCTAAACCATTTTCTATTGGTCACCTGCGCTCAACTGTCATCGGAGATAGCTTATCACATATTTTCCAAAAAATCGGTTATCAAACAGTCAAGGTCAACCACTTGGGAGACTGGGGTAAACAGTTTGGGATGTTGATTGTTGCCTACAAAAAATGGGGCGACGAAGAAGCTGTAAAAGCTCATCCAATCGATGAACTTCTTAAACTCTATGTCCGTATCAACGCTGAAGCTGAAAATGACCCTAGCTTGGATGAAGAAGCACGCGAATGGTTCCGTAAACTGGAAAATGGAGATGAGGAAGCCCTCGCTCTCTGGCAATGGTTCCGTGATGAAAGTTTGGTGGAATTTAACCGCCTTTACAATGAATTGCAGGTTGATTTTGACAGCTATAACGGAGAAGCCTTCTACAACGATAAGATGGATGCAGTTGTAGACATTCTTTCTGAAAAAGGCCTTCTTGTTGAATCAGAAGGTGCCCAAGTTGTCAATCTTGAGAAATATGGAATTGAACATCCAGCCCTTATCAAAAAATCTGATGGTGCAACTCTCTATATCACACGTGACTTGGCTGCAGCCCTTTACCGTAAAAACGAATACCAATTTGCTAAATCTATCTACGTCGTTGGTCAAGAGCAATCTGCCCACTTTAAACAGCTCAAAGCTGTCTTGCAAGAGATGGGCTACGATTGGAGTGACGACATTACTCATGTTCCTTTTGGTTTGGTTACAAAAGAAGGGAAAAAACTCTCTACCCGTAAAGGGAATGTCATCTTGCTAGAGCCCACTGTTGCAGAGGCTATTAGTCGTGCAAAAGCCCAAATTGAAGCTAAAAATCCTGAACTTGAAAATAAAGATCAGGTAGCACATGCTGTTGGGGTTGGAGCCATTAAGTTCTATGACCTCAAGACTGACCGTACAAACGGATATGACTTCGACTTAGAGGCCATGGTATCCTTCGAGGGTGAAACTGGACCTTATGTTCAATACGCCTACGCTCGTATCCAATCGATCTTACGCAAAGCGGATTTCAAACCAGAAACAGCTGGCAACTATAGCTTGAATGATGCTGAAAGCTGGGAAATCATTAAACTCATTCAAGACTTCCCACGTATTATCAACCGTGCGGCAGATAACTTTGAACCTTCTATCATTGCTAAATTTGCAATTAACCTAGCTCAATCCTTTAACAAATACTATGCACATACACGTATCTTGGATGAAAGCCCAGAACGCGACAGCCGTCTAGCCCTCAGCTACGCAACCGCAGTCGTTCTCAAAGAAGCCCTTCGCTTGCTTGGAGTAGAAGCGCCAGAGAAGATGTAAATCGCCAAAGTTACTTGATTGCAAAGCAATCTAAGTAACTAACGCCAAATCCTATTCGGACTTTGGCTAGGCGCTTCACTAGTTTTAGGACATAAATATGATCGATTTATGTTTCTTTACGTCGTAACCAGAGACACTTGCCTAAACGCTTCACTAATTCACCTAACCAAATAATAGACTTCCTGCAAAACTAGAATCCTAGTTCATGATTGATAATACCAGCAATCAAATTCATTCGTAATCCGAAGCGTTTACGATGATTTCGATAGGTTGTTGAAAACATTTTAAACGTTTTTACTTTGGCAAAGATGTTCTCAACCTTGATTCTCTCCTTAGATAGCGCATGGTTACAGGCTTTCTCTTCAGCTATTAGCGGCTTGAGTTTGCTGGATTTACGTGGAGTTTGTGCTTGAGGATATATCTTCATGAGCCCTTGATAACCACTGTCAGCCAAGATTTTACCAGCTTGTCCGATATTTCTGCGACTCATTTTGAACAACTTCATATCATGACAATAGTTCACAGCGATCTCCAAAGAAACAATTCTCCCTGGACTTGTGACAATCGCTTGAGCCTTCATAGCGTGGCATTTCTTTTTACCAGAATCATTCGCTAATTGTTTTTTAAGGCGATTGATTTTTACTTCCGTCGCATCAATCATTACCGTATCCTCAGAACTGAGAGGAGTTCTTGAAGTTGATAAGGATTATGCTCTGGTTTCTTGTCTTGTTGCTCCTGGTTTTGAATTTGAGGATTTTGAATTATTTGAAAGGGTAGATCTACTGGCGACCTATCTAGAGCACAAGGAGATGATTGAGCGTTTGACCAGATCCTAGTCTTGATAAGCAAATTTAATCTGATTTAGCAATGTTAGGATTTCTGATAATTGTGTTATAATGTTACCAATAGGAGATAATAGATGACAAAACAAGTCTTATTAGTGGATGATGAAGAACACATTCTGAGATTGCTTGACTACCATTTAAGTAAGGAAGGCTTTTCTACTCAATTGGTAACAAATGGACGGAAGGCCTTAGCTTTGGCAGAAACAGAACCCTTTGATTTTATCTTGCTTGATATCATGTTACCACAATTAGATGGCATAGAAGTTTGTAAGCGGCTGAGAGCCAAAGGCGTCAAAACTCCAATTATGATGGTTTCTGCGAAAAGTGATGAATTTGATAAGGTTTTGGCCTTGGAATTAGGGGCTGATGACTACCTGACCAAGCCTTTTAGCCCTAGAGAATTGCTGGCGCGTGTCAAGGCTGTCCTCAGGCGAACTAAAGGAGAACAAGAAGGAGATGATTCAGATAATATCGCTGACGATTCTTGGCTATTTGGGACCTTGAAAGTATACCCTGAGCGTCATGAAGTCTACAAGGCGAATAAGTTACTGAGTTTGACCCCAAAAGAATTTGAACTCTTGCTCTATCTTATGAAACATCCCAACATGACACTGACTAGAGAGCGTCTTTTGGAACGTATCTGGGGGTATGACTTTGGGCAGGAAACACGTTTGGTGGACGTTCATATTGGTAAGTTGAGGGAAAAAATTGAAGACAATCCTAAAGCCCCTCAATTTATTCGAACCATTCGGGGTTATGGTTATAAGTTCAAGGAGTTATAGATGAAACGCTACCTTCAATTTTGGCTAGTCAATCTAAGTGTTAGCCTCATTCTGATTGCAGGGATGGCATTAACTTGGATCAGTAAAGGCATCGGTCTCTTTCTTCTAGCCCTTTCTTTGGGACTAGGTAGCTACTGGCTCTTTTGCCTTTGGAAATGGGAAGTTGCTTTTGAGACCTTGCACCAACCTCTCTTGACCAGTAGTGAATACTTTTTAGAAAAAGGGCAAGAAGACTTAAAGTCTTTGGCTCAGTATGTGTCTGGCCTAAAAACCAAAGTCTCCCAACAGGATCAGCAATACAAGGACCTAGCCGAAACAATGGAGGTTCTTCTGTCGCACCTAACCATGGGGACGTTTTTAGTTTCCGCTCAAGGTCAGATGTTATTATCCAGTCGCTCTCTGCCTCATTATTTTCCCGATGTGGACGGCGACATAAGTTCACTTGATGACCTCAAACGGATGGATATTCGGAATTTAGTTCACCAAGCCTTCGATCAAAAAACAAGGTTAAAACAAGAAGTAAGTGGGTTTCATGAGGGTGACCTGATTTTAGAAGTGACAGCAGTTCCCGTTTTTAGCCCCACCCAATCTGTGGAAGCTGTGCTCGTCTTGTTATATGATTTAACAACGATTAGAACTTATGAAAAGTTAAATTTAGCCTTTGTCTCAAATGCCTCCCATGAATTGAGGACACCAGTTACTTCGATTAAGGGCTTTGCTGAAACCATTAAGGAGATGTCAGCTGAAGAAGAAGCGCTCAAGGATGACTTTCTAGACATTATTTACAAAGAAAGCTTGCGTCTTGAGCATATTGTTGAGCATCTTCTTACCTTATCTAAGGCTCAACAAATGCCTATACAATGGACGACCCTTTCTTTGGCAGAATTTGTACAGGATTTGACTCAAAGCGTGCAACCTCAGCTCAAGAAGAAGGATTTACAGCTAAAGGTGCAGGTGCCAGATGATATCACCCTCGTATCAGATAGTCAATTACTTTCCCAAATCTTACTCAATCTTTTAACAAATGCCATCCGTTACACTGAACAAGGGGGAAAAATTGAGGTCAAGACCCAAAAGGTGAACGAAGGCATTAAGATTTCTGTGTCAGATACAGGGATTGGTATTAGTCAATTAGAGCAGGATCGTATTTTTGAACGTTTTTACCGAGTTAATAAAGGTCGAAGCAGACAAACTGGTGGCACTGGTCTTGGCCTTGCTATTGTCAAAGAACTTAGTCAATTATTAGGTGGCCAAGTCACGGTGACGAGTCAGCTTGGCAGAGGCAGTTGCTTCACGATTTTTCTTCCTAACCAATCTTTCGCACAGGACTAATAATTTTTAAAGCTATTTTTAGGAGCAGCCACTTTTCAAAAGTGGCTTTTTTGATTCTTTACACAATCTTTACATGAATCAGGGATAAACCTTTACAAAGACTTGTTAGACTATAAGTGTAGTAATCCTACACAAGAAAAATACATGAAATAAAGGTGATTATTATGAAATTCAAAAAAATGCTTACTCTTGCAGCCATTGGCTTATCAGGATTTGGGCTTGTTGCCTGTGGCAATCAGTCATCTGCTTCCAAACAGTCAGCTTCAGAAACGATTGAGGTGATTTCACGAGAAAATGGCTCTGGAACACGGGGTGCCTTCACAGAAATCACAGGGATTCTCAAAAAAGACGGTGATAAAAAAATTGACAACACTGCCAAAACAGCTGTGATTCAAAATAGCACAGAAGGTGTTCTCTCAGCAGTTCAAGGGAATGCTAATGCTATCGGCTACATCTCCTTGGGATCTTTAACGAAATCTGTCAAGGCTTTAGAGATTGATGGTATCAAGGCTAGTCGAGACACAGTTTTAGATGGTAAATACCCTCTTCAACGTCCCTTCAACATTGTTTGGTCTTCTAATCTTTCCAAGCTAGGTCAAGATTTTATCAGCTTTATCCACTCCAAACAAGGTCAACAAGTGGTCACAGATAATAAATTTATTGAAGCTAAAACCGAAACCACAGAATATACAAGCCAACACTTATCAGGCAAGTTGTCTGTTGTAGGTTCCACTTCAGTATCTTCTTTAATGGAAAAATTAGCAGAAGCTTATAAAAAAGAAAATCCAGAAGTTACGATTGATATTACCTCTAATGGGTCTTCAGCAGGTATTACCGCTGCTAAGGAGAAAACCGCTGATATTGGTATGGTTTCTAGGGAATTAACTCCTGAAGAAGGTAAGAGTCTCAGCCATGATGCTATTGCTTTAGACGGTATTGCTGTTGTGGTCAATAATGACAATAAGGCAAGCCAAGTCAGTATGGCTGAACTTGCAGACGTTTTTAGTGGCAAATTAACCACCTGGGACAAGATTAAATAAAATGTTTGCTCCATAAATCTCTAAAGAGATGCAGACGTTTCATCGTACAATAAGATAAAGAAGGCAAGTAGGGAGGTGTCGTATCTCCCTTACTTTCTTCACTAGAAAGGACAAGATGTGACAAAACAAGCCTTCAAAGAAGCAGTTTTTAGGGCAATTTTTTTCATGAGTGCAACAGTAGCTGTTGTAGCTATTTTGCTAATCTGTTTCTTTATTTTTAGTAATGGCTTACCTTTCATGGCTAACTACGGCTTTGCCCGTTTTTTATTAGGCAGTGATTGGTCGCCAACGAACATTCCAAGCAAGCTATGGTATTTTACCAATGATCGTTGGTTCCTTATTAATTACCTTAGGAGCGATTGTGATTGGGGTGCCAACAGGCATCTTGACATCGGTGTTTATGGTTTATTATTGTCCAAAGCCCGTCTATGGCTTCTTAAAATCAGCTATTAACTTGATGGCGGCCATTCCATCTATTGTTTATGGTTTTTTCGGCCTACAATTATTGGTGCCTTGGATTAGAAGCTTTTTAGGAAATGGCATGAGTGTCCTAACCGCTTCGTTACTATTAGGAATAATGATTTTGCCAACCATTATCAGTTTGTCAGAATCTGCTATCCGAACAGTTCCCAAAACGTATTATTCTGGTAGCTTGGCTCTAGGAGCTAGTCATGAACGGAGTATTTTTAGTGTCATCTTGCCAGCTGCGAGATCTGGTATTTTATCAGCAGTTATTTTAGGAATCGGTCGCGCAGTAGGTGAAACCATGGCAGTTATTTTGGTGGCAGGCAACCAGCCGATTATTCCAAGTGGACTCTTTTCAGGAACCAGAACCTTAACAACCAATATTGTTCTGGAAATGGCTTACGCATCAGGTCAGCATAGGGAAGCCCTTATTGCAACCTCAGCAGTTCTCTTTTTCCTTATTCTCTTGATTAATGCCTACTTTGCCTACTTGAAAGGAAAATCATCTTATGAGTAAATACCTGCTAAAACTTCTCGTTTATTGTTTTTCAGCTTTAACCTTTGGCTCTCTCTTTTTAATCATTGGTTTTATCCTCATCAAAGGCTTACCTCATCTAAGTCTATCCCTCTTTTCTTGGACTTATACTTCTGAGAACATTTCCCTTATGCCAGCGATTATTTCCACGTTATTCTGGTCTTTGGTGCTCTTCTTTTAGCCTTGCCCATAGGGATTTTTGCTGGTTTTTATCTTGTGGAATATACAAAAAAAGATTCCCTTTGTGTTAAAATCATGCGATTAGCCTCAGATACCTTGTCTGGGATTCCTTCCATTGTTTTTGGTCTGTTTGGCATGCTCTTCTTTGTAGTCTTCTTAGGTTTTCAATACTCTCTGTTATCAGGAATCTTAACCTCAGTCATCATGGTGTTGCCAGTCATTATTCGCTCAACAGAAGAAGCCCTTTTATCTGTTAGTGATAGCATGCGTCAAGCAAGTTATGGACTTGGGGCAGGTAAGTTACGGACTGTTTTTAGAATTGTTCTACCAGTTGCCATGCCAGGTATTTTAGCTGGAGTGATACTAGCTATTGGCCGTATCGTTGGTGAGACAGCTGCCCTCATGTATACATTAGGTACCTCTACCAATACGCCAAGTAGTCTCATGTCTTCAGGTCGTTCTCTAGCCCTGCATATGTATATGCTGTCAAGTGAGGGGCTACATGTCAATGAAGCCTATGCTACTTGTGATTTTGATTATTACTGTTTTAATGATAAATACTCTATCAAGCTTATTATCTCGAAAACTTGTGAAAGGAGCTTCCTAGTATGGGAACATTTTCAGTCAGACACCTAGACTTATTTTACGGGGACTTTCAAGCCTTAAAAAATATTTCGATTCAATTACCAGAAAGACAGATTACTGCCTTGATAGGCCCATCTGGTTGTGGTAAATCAACTTTTCTAAAAACCCTTAATCGGATGAACGATTTGGTTCCTTCTTGCCATATTGAAGGCCAAGTCCTCTTAGATGAGCAAGATATTTATAGTAGCAAATTCAACCTTAATCAGCTACGTAAGCGTGTAGGGATGGTTTTTCAACAGCCTAATCCCTTTGCCATGTCTATCTATGATAACGTGGCTTATGGCCCAAGGACACATGGTATTCGAGACAAAAAACAATTAGATGCCTTAGAAAAATCTTTAAAAGGGGCAGCCATTTGGGACGAAGTCAAAGATAATCTTAAAAAGAGTGCCATGTCCTTATCAGGCGGTCAGCAGCAACGCCTTTGCATTGCGCGAGCTTTAGCAGTAGAACCTGATATTCTGTTAATGGATGAGCCGACTTCAGCCTTAGACCCTATCTCCACTTTAAAAATTGAAGACCTCATTCAGCAACTAAAAAAGGATTATACGATTATCATTGTTACCCATAACATGCAACAAGCTTCACGTATTTCAGATAAAACTGCTTTTTTCTTAACAGGAGAAATTTGCGAATTTGGAGATACCGTTGACGTGTTTACCAATCCAAAAGATCAGCGCACAGAAGACTATATTTCAGGACGGTTCGGATAAGGAAGGAAAAACCTATGAGAAATCAATTTGATTTAGAATTGCATGAATTAGAACAATCCTTTTTAGGACTAGGACAACTTGTCCTTGAAACAGCTTCAAAAGCCTTACTGGCCTTAGACTCCAAAGACAAGGAGATGGCAGAGCTAATTATCAATAAGGATCATGCTATCAACCAAAGTCAAAGCGCTATCGAATCGACCTGTGCCCGTTTGTTGGCCTTGCAGCAGCCACAAGTGTCTGACCTTCGATTTGTGATTAGCATCATGTCTTCTTGTTCAGACCTTGAACGTATGGGAGACCATATGGCAGGCATTGCCAAAGCTGTTTTGCAACTAAAAGAAAATCAACTAGCCCCTGGCGAAGAACAGTTACACCAAATGGGTAAATTATCCCTCAGCATGCTGGCCGATTTATTGGTTGCCTTTCCTTTGCACCAAGCCTCAAAAGCTATTAGTATTGCTCAAAAAGATGAACAGATTGACCAATATTATTATGCCTTATCAAAGGAAATCATTGGACTTATGAAAGACCAAGAAACCTCAATTCCCAATGGAACTCAATACCTTTATATCATAGGTCATCTGGAACGCTTCGCTGATTACATTGCTAACATTTGTGAACGCCTAGTCTACCTAGAAACAGGAGAACTAGTGGATTTGAATTAATTCAACTAATCCTTAAAAGAGAAGAGTACGATTAAGTGCTCTTTTTTATGATTGTAAAAAAGTTCATTTGACCAATTTAAGCAGTGTAGATAGTGAGGAGCTGTTTCAATTCTATCGTGAACGAGGGCTTTATCAAAGAAAGGAAAGCAGGATTCTTTGGGGATAAGACAGATAGTTCGACCATGGTTAAGAATGAAGTACGTATGATGATGGGCTATCTGGCTTATAATCTCTACCTCTTTTTAAAGCAGCTAGCTGGTGATGAAGTAAAGGCCTTGACTATCAAGCGTTTTCGACCTCTCTTCCTTCATATTGCTTAAAATATGTCTCTACTGCTAGACGACATATTCTCAAATTCTCAAGTCTATACGCCTATTCAAAACAATTTCAAGCCTTATTTGATACAATCTGCCAGATAAATCTGATACTCCCTGTTCCATATAGAGCTAGAGGGCAGGGGAAAACATGCCTAACAATAAGTCACCTTATTTTAGAAATCGAGCATCAAACCAAGGGAGGAGTCTGCCCTTTTTTAGGAAAAAATCAAGACAAATCTCCTCAATCATGTCTCAAATATTAGAAATCAAGCAAAATCACCAGAAGGACAGTAGTTTAACTAGCTTTTCTGGTGATTTTTGAACTGTGTAGTTCGTTAGTGCCAGATATGAATAATTTGGGATGATAAATCTTTCTTCCTCAGGTAGCCTATCATAATACTCTTCAAAAATCTTATCAAAAACACTCTCTTTCTTTTGGGCGATAGTTTCATCTTCGTATGTAGGAGTCCTCATCAAGAAATACTTCAATTTTAGGTATTCCTTATCCAACTCTATATAACTTGGCATCAACTTGTAATCTTCAACCCCCAAACGCTCAGCGATATATTTTAACTTTGTTAGTGTTGGTCTGGATTCTCCATTTTCAATTCTAATTAATTGACGGATACTCAATTCAGACTCATCACCACAAAATTCTGAACTACTGATTTTTTTAGCCAAACGTAATCTTTTAATTTTTTCGCCAAACTCTCGCAACCCACAAGAACCTCCTGAGTTGTTTACCTCTATTATAGCATATACTGAATCAAACTATCTATCAGATTTCTTCTCACTTTAACTAAAGACTAGAGACTAAGAGTTTATCACTTCGTCTCGGTTTTGATATATTTTTAAAGTAACAAAGCCACCACTATCCCAGCAATGTAAGTGCAAAATCCTCTAGAATATGATAGAATAAGAGAAAGGACTCTATTAAGGAGGAAATCATGAAAAAACAAACCGTCGCCGTCTTGGGGCCTGGTTCCTGGGGAACTGCCCTTTCACAAGTCTTAAATGACAATGGACACGAGGTACGTATTTGGGGAAATCTTCCCGAACAAATCAATGAAATTAATACCTATCATACTAACAAGCACTACTTTAAAGATGTCGTTCTAGATGAAAATATCATTGCCTACACCGACTTAGCAGAGGCACTGAGAGATGTGGATGCGATTTTGTTTGTTGTCCCAACAAAAGTGACACGACTTGTTGCCCAACAAGTTGCACAAACCTTGGACCATAAGGTTATCATCATACACGCATCAAAGGGATTAGAACCTGATAGCCATAAACGATTATCAACCATTCTTGAAGAAGAAATTCCTGAACATCTCCGTAGTGATATCGTCGTTGTTTCAGGACCTAGTCATGCAGAAGAGACCATTGTGCGTGACCTAACTTTAATAACTGCTGCTTCTAAAGATTTACAAACAGCTCAATACGTTCAGGAGCTATTTAGTAATCACTACTTCCGACTTTATACCAATACGGATGTTATCGGGGTCGAAACCGCTGGTGCTCTCAAAAATATTATCGCTGTCGGTGCCGGAGCTTTACATGGTTTGGGATTTGGTGACAACGCTAAGGCAGCCATCATCGCTCGAGGCTTGGCAGAAATCACCCGCCTAGGGGTAGCACTCGGGGCTAATCCACTGACCTATAGCGGCTTATCTGGTGTGGGAGATTTGATCGTAACAGGAACCTCCATCCACTCTCGTAACTGGAGAGCCGGAGATGCTCTTGGTCGTGGAGAATCCCTAGCTGATATCGAAGCCAATATGGGCATGGTGATTGAAGGAATTTCAACGACTCGAGCAGCCTATGAGCTAGCGCAAGAACTTGGAGTCTATATGCCGATTACGCATGCCATTTACCAAGTTATTTACCAAGGAACCAATATCAAAGATGCCATTTATAATATCATGAACAATGAATTTAAAGCAGAAAATGAGTGGTCTTAACCCTCTAGAGAAAGGATTCTTATGGCACTGAAAGTTAGAAAAGCAGTCATTCCTGCCGCTGGACTAGGAACTCGATTTTTACCAGCAACCAAGGCCCTTGCTAAAGAAATGTTGCCAATTGTAGACAAACCAACTATCCAGTTTATCGTGGAAGAAGCTCTCAAATCAGGTATTGAAGATATTCTGGTTGTCACTGGTAAATCAAAACGTTCTATTGAGGACCACTTTGATTCAAACTTTGAATTGGAATATAATCTCAAAGAAAAAGGTAAAATAGATCTGTTAAAATTAGTAGATGAAGCAACTGGCATGCGCCTTCATTTCATCCGCCAAACTCACCCTCGTGGTCTTGGAGATGCTGTCCTACAAGCCAAAGCTTTTGTGGGGAATGAGCCCTTCGTTGTTATGCTGGGCGATGACCTTATGGACATCACAGATGAGAATGCCGTTCCTTTGACAAAACAACTGATGAAGGATTACGAGCGGACACACGCATCAACCATTGCTGTCATGCCCGTACCACACGAAGACGTTTCATCATATGGAGTCATTGCTCCTCAAGGTGAAGGAATCAACGGACTCTATAGCGTTGAAACTTTCGTTGAAAAACCAGCGACCGAAGATGCACCAAGTGATTTTGCAATCATCGGTCGCTATCTACTCACACCTGAGATTTTCGACATCCTCGAAAAGCAAGCTCCTGGTGCGGGAAATGAAATCCAGCTTACCGACGCTATTGATACCCTTAATAAAACACAACGTGTTTTCGCCCGTGAATTCACAGGAGCTCGTTACGACGTTGGGGATAAGTTTGGATTTATGAAAACATCTATTGACTACGCCCTCAAACATCCACAAGTCAAAGATGACTTAAAAGATTACCTCATCCAACTGGGAAAAGAATTGGCTGAGAAGGAATAATACTCTTCGAAAATCTCTTCAAACCACGTTAGCTTCACCTTGCCGTACTCAAGTATAGCCTGCGGTTAGCTTCCTAGTTTGCTCTTTGATTTTCATTGAGTATAAAATAAAAAAAGATAAGGTTCAAAAAATGCCTTATCTTTTTTCATTCCACAAATTTTCATCCCATTCCCTTGTAGAGAAGTAAGACTGCGAGTCCTACGAACAAGACTAACGCTACCAGTCTCTGACTAGCACTATACATCCGTCTTTCTCCTCTAACTGGAAAGATAATTGCTAGAAATGCGCCACCAACTGCACCTCCGATATGGCCTGCTAGGCTGATTCCTGGAATCAGAACACTTCCAATAATGTTAATCACAAAAAGTGTCAGATAAGACTGTCCTAGCTGTTGGATATAAGGATTACGAGTTGCATAGCGAAGAATGATAATCGCGGCAAATACACCATAAAGAGAGGTGGATGCACCTGCTGCTAAGGATTTGGGACTAAATACAAAAACAAAGAGATTGCCCATCATTCCTGATAAAAGATAGAGAAAGAAAAACTGCTTAGAACCGAAAATCTCCTCTACCTGCCTTCCAAGATAATAAAGTGAAAGCATATTAACAATGAAATGCTCCCACCCAATATGAACAAAAATAGCCGAAAAGAGACGCCAAATTTGCTCGGGAAAGAGGCGAATGGCAGGCCCATACATGGCTCCAAATCGAAATAGAGTATCCGCCCTGTCAAAGTTTCCTCCTGTAGTTACCAACATTAGTAGAAATACCACGGCCGTCACTAAAAGAAAGAAACTCGTCACAGGGTAACGCCTATCAAAGATTTCCTTCATCAATCAAAACCTCCTGAACAGGAATATCATGGTTTTCAGGGATAAAGTCCTGAACTTGATAATGATAAACCGTACTCAAAGTATGACCAGTAAACTGTTCCAGATAGCGGTCATAATAACCTCCGCCATAGCCAATCCGATAGCCTTCCATCGTAAAAGCCAGCCCTGGGACATGAATCAAATCAATCTGAGAGGCATCTACCACTTCCAAATTTCCCTGTGGTTCCAGTAAGCCAAAGGAAGTTTTGACCAGTTGTTGCAGATCATAGACCACAAAGTCCATGCGCCCCTTGGAATAGGTTTTGGGTATCAGAACCTTCTTGCCGTCCCTCAGCGCCTGCTCAATCAATCCCTGCGTTTGAAATTCGTGCGGAAAAGAGAGATAGGTTGCGATGACCTTGGCTTCTTGGTAGAAGGGATGGTGTAAAAGCCGCTCGGTTAAAGCTTGCTCTATAAACTGTTTTTGCTGTCGAGGGATAGCCTTCATTTCTTGCAAGACTTGCTTGCGTAGTTCCGATTTCATAGACAAGCCCTCTATTCTGCTGCCTTCTTTTTCAGGAAACTAGACACCGCAGCCACCCCAATAGCTAATGCTTCTTCCTTAGGAGCCATCTGAGGGTGATGAAGGGCGTAGGGACTATCGATACCCAGCCAAAACATCACGCCATCAACCTTTGAAAGGAGATAACCAAAGTCCTCGCCTGTCATAGCAGGCTCGATATCAATCAACTCAATTCCGTCTTTCTCTTCAAAAAAGTCCATTAGTTCACGCGCCAAGGCTGGATGGTTCTCAACAGGTAGGTATCCACCTTGTTTGAGTTCCACTTCGACTTCCATATCAAAGGCAGCTGCAACTCCTTCTGCAACTGTTTTGACCCGCTTTTGTACCAAGAGACTCATGTCCTGAGTCAAGGCCCGAATAGTTCCATGCAAAAAGGCTGTATCTGTGATAACATTGTTGGTTGTTCCAGCTTGGAAAAGACCAAAGGTCACCACTGCTCCCTCTATTGGGTTGACATTGCGGCTGACAACTGACTGCACCTGGGTCACAAAGTAACTAGTTGCCACCAAGGCGTCATTAGCTTCATGTGGAAAGGCTGCGTGTCCTCCTTTTCCTTTGAAACGGATCTTCACCTCGCAAGTTCCTGCAAAGAGTGTATGAGTATTGGTCGCAATCTGACCAACCTTCAAATCTGGTCGAACATGAAGCCCATAAAACTGGTCTGGCAACCAGTCTCCAAAAGCACCATCCTCATACATGAGCATGCCACCAGCTTCATTTTCTTCAGCAGGCTGAAACAGGAAGAGTAGATTATTTTTAGGTTGTTCCTCAAGGGCGCGCTCGAGACAGCCTAAGGCAATAGTCATGTGGAAATCATGGCCACAAGCGTGCATGCGACCTTGATGCTGAGAAGCAAAAGGAAGTCCTGTTTGTTCAACGATAGGCAGACCATCAATATCCGTCCGCCAACCAATAGTACGCTCTGGCTGACTTCCCTGCAAGTAAACCAAAATACCTGTCCGCCAAGTACGAACTTGAACAAACTCCTTGCCCGCAGTCAATTTCTCAATCACATCCAGCAAATAAGCATGAGTTTTGATCTCCTCCAAGCCAATCTCTGGAATCTGGTGCAAATCTCGTCTAATCTGAATCAAATCTAACATCTATCTATCCTCCCATATAGCAGAAAGAGGCTGGAAAAGGGTTCCGCCTCTATTTTTCTTTTACAATTACAAGGTACGAAGCGCATCTTCTAGCGCTGTTTTTTGTTGAGTTTGGGCATCAATCTCTTTGATAATTCGAGCTGGAACACCTGCTACTACTACATTTTCTGGAACATCTTGGGTAACGATAGCTCCTGCTGCGACAACTGAACCACTACCGATTTGGACTCCTTCGATAACCACTGCATTGGCACCGATAAGAACATTGTCTCCAACACGGACTGGTTCTGCGCTAGCTGGCTCAATCACACCTGCTAAAACTGCACCTGCACCAACGTGGCTGTTTTTCCCAACGATGGCACGGCCACCAAGGATAGCCCCCATGTCAATCATGGTTCCTGCACCGATTTCAGCACCGATATTGATAACAGCTCCCATCATGATAACAGCATTGTCACCAATTTCTACCTGGTCACGGATAATAGCGCCTGGCTCGATACGAGCGTTGATAGCACGTTTATCTAGCAAAGGAACTGCAGAATTGCGAGCATCTTGCTCAACAACATAGTCTTGATTTTCTACCAAACCATTGAGAAGCGGAGCCACGTCCTTCCAGTCTCCAAATAAAACATTCCCTAGTCTAACAACCGAGCTAGGTACAGCAGTTGCGAGTTGTCCCTCAAAAGTTACTTTCACACTGGTTTTCTTCTCAGCATTAGCGATAAATTGGATAATTTCTTGAGCATTCATTTTTGTAGCAGTCATAAAAAAACCTCTCATTCTTTATAATGATAACTATTCTACCAAAAAAAGCCTCAAATTTGAAGCCTTTTTGTCTGTTTTTAGGTATGATTTTTTAGGGATGTGAGATAAAACGTGCTGTCGGTAAAAGCAAACCCCTACCGATACAACCTAAAAACACTCTTCACAACTATCTCCCCGTGTTTTATTGACTATTCTAGTATAGCACACTTTTAGAATTAAGAAAAGACTTTTTATCTACTTTCTTTCGCTTCTTCTATAGACAAAAATATCATGGGTAAAATAATCAAGGCCATAGCTAGAAGGAGTGACCAATCCACTACCAGGCCTAAGAACAAAACACTCAAGAGAGCAGAAGAGAGAGGTTCACTGGCACTGATAACGGAAACCACCAAAGGAGAAACCAAGGACACCGCCTTCATGGAAATAAAAAAAGCAAAAGCCGTCCCAAAGAAAGCGATAATGAGACAAATCAAGATACTCCAAATATCAAGAGTAAAGGAAAGCTGATGCACTGGCGAGAGAACATTGCTAAATAAACCTGCCAAAATCATCCCCCACCCAACCGTGGGTACAAAACCATAGCGCTTCGCAAAAGGCTGGGGCAAGATAACATTAAACATAACACCCATAGCACTCAGTAAGCCCGTCACAAGGGCTAGTGGTGTCATGGATAACTGAGAGAGATCTCCCTTTGTCGCCATCAAGCAAACACCCAGCATGGCAACCAAAACATAGAAAACAGCGCTTTTTGACGCTCGTTTTTGATAAACCAAGCGATTGTAAAAGAGGATAAAGACAGGGCTAATAAACTGTAAAATAGTTGCTGTCGTAGCATTTGAGTATTCTACACAGAGATAGAAAAAATACTGAACTGAAAAAATCCCCAAAATAGCATAGGCTAAAAAGGGCAGGTAATTTTTCTTGTCTCGCCAAATATCTAGCACTTGCGATTTTAATTGTATTGCAGACCAAATGAGTACAAGACTCCCTGCCAGTGTCAAACGCATAGAGGTAATCCAGCCCGAAGACACCTGATAATGAGTAAAGAAGTACTCTCCTAAAATTCCACAGATTCCCCATATTAAGCTAGGATAGGAGCGAATAAATTTTTCCGTTAACAATCTTTTTCTGATACTGATTCATACCCTTATTGTAACACGAAAGGAAAAAAGTGGCAATCCATTGATTGGCCACTTCATTTAGAGAATTATCGTCTCGCCCTTGAAGAAGAAGGTCGTGTAGTAGTTGAGTTACTGCTATCGCTAGAACTACTACTTGAGCTGCTGGAGCTTGATGGAGTTGGTAGACTCCCCACGATGCTAGACCAAGCATTCTGATAATCCGCATCACTTCCACCAATAGCAAAGCGATAACTGGTCGTTGGCGCTCCTGTCTTATTAGCCCAATAGCTGGTAACAGTCGAACCTGTAACATCTACCTCTTTTCCTTCGACAGAAACCTTCCCTGGTTTTTGACCTGTTGATTTCAAGACTTCCGATTTCACTACACTAGGATCTAAAGTAAAGCGCTCGTTCCCCCAAATGCTTGGTGAGGCTTGCTGAATCGCATTTACCAGATGAGCCATGTAATTAGAGTTATTGGAATAACCTGCTCTACGTGACAATGAATGATTATCATCATGCCCAATCCAGCCACCTAGGGTTAATCTAGGTGTCGAAAGCATGAGCCACATATTTTCGTCTTGGTTGGTTGTACCAGTCTTCCCAATCCAATCTGCATTAGCCAGAGTAGGATTTAAAACAGTCAGATTCGTCTTGAAGGTTGTTGTCACACGAGAGGATAGAACTTCTCGCAGCAAGCCCTGCATAATTGTCGCAGTAGCTTTTGAATAGACTTGAACTGGTTTATCCTGATACTCATACACCACTCTACCATCTGCTGCTTCAATTTTAGAAATCACATGTTTCTGATGATAAACTCCGTTATTAGCTAGGGTCTGATAGCCATTAGTATGCTGGGCAACTGTGACTTCAATACCACCACCCATTGGCAGGCTCTCAATACCGTACTCAGGAATCTCGTAACCCATCTTTTCCATATAACCCTTGACATCAACACCCTTTTCACGGAGCATACGATAGGTCCAGTAAGCAGGGATATTCCATGAATAGTTCAGAGCTTCTCCCAAGGTCATCATTCCTGTTCCCTTGCTATTAGCATACATAATAGGATTACCATTAGCAAAGTTTGTTGGATAGTTAGATAGAATCGTTTCGCTTCCCATCAAGCCCTGATCAATAGCAATACCGTAGGCCAGCAAAGGCTTGGTAGTAGAAGCTGGTGAGCGTTTGGTATCAAAGGCATGATTATTTTGATTTTCTTGATAATTACGACCACCTACAAAGCCTAGAATAGCACCTGTTTGGTTGTCCATCAAGACATTCCCTACTTCTACACGACCTGTTCCATCGTCTAAAAGATAGCCATAGTCAGCAACCGCATTTTGCATGGCAGAATGAATTTTCTGGTCTATGGTAGTAGTAATCTTATAACCACCATTTTCAATTTCCTTGGCTGCCAAATCACGATAAAACTTCTGAGTTGCCTCATTTTTCAATTCCTTAGTGGAGACATTGTCTCTCTGAGCTAGATAGTCATACATACGTTCTTGAGCTTCTGCCAAAGTTGTAAAGTATAAATAGTCTCGTGAAATTCCTGTGACCGTGCCCGAGGGTAAAAAGTCCTGTTTAAGGTCATAATCCTTGTACTGAGAATACTCGTCCTTGCTTAAGGCACCTGTACGATACATACTGTAAAGAACTGCCTTAGCCCGTCTTAAGCCAATTTCTAGGTCTTCATCACTCTTCAACTCCCCAGTATTTTCATAAGGAGAGTAAGTAATGGGACTCTGTGGAAGTCCTGCTAAAAATGCTGCTTGAGGAACAGTCAACTGACTGGCATCGACACCGAAAATCCCCTCAGCCGCCTGCTGAGCTCCTGCAATATTCTGCCCCTTATTATTTCGGCCAAAGGGAGCCACATTGAGATAGGTCGTTAAAATCTCATCTTTATTCATGGCGCGTTCCAAGGCAAGAGCATCCACAATCTCTGTCGCCTTACGAGCCAAGGTCGGCGCATCCCCAACCACCTGCTGTTTAATCAGTTGCTGGGTCAAGGTTGAACCCCCACTAGAGGAACCCAAACCTACAAATTTCCCCAAGGTCGCACGAATCACCGCCTTGGGTACTACACCCTTATGTTCTTTAAAGTGTTCGTCTTCCGTCGCAATGATAGCCTTCTTCAGATTTTCCGAAATTTGCTCAGATGAGATAGAAGTGCGCAACAAATCACTCTCTATGGAAGCAATCACCGTCCCATCCGCATAGGTAATCTCTGAAATAGAAGAGATGTCCTTGACCTGATGTACCAATTCTTCTGTCTGAGGCACCCGAACCTTGTCAAATAAGGCCACTCCGTACCCCAAAGCAATCCCAGCTCCCAACATTCCTCCTAGAAAACCGAGTACAAAGAGTAAGTTAAATAAGGCTTTTATACTCAGTAAAATAGCTGGAAAAACGGCTGACTTATCTAAGGTTTTAGATTTTTTGGTACTTGAACCTTTCTTGCCAGGTCTAGCTGATTTTTTATGTTTTTGTTTTTGCTGGAAAAATTCCAGCATTTTTCGTTTTAATTCATTTAATTGATTTTGCATGGACTTCCTCACTCTATCTATTATACCACAAAAGGGAAACTTTCAATAAAATAGCCACTTTCTTCCCTATTCTGCTAGGCTATTGCCCAAGTTTGTGATACAATAGGTAGAAACAATAATTTTAAAAAGGAGAAAAGACACATGCACATTTTTGATGAGCTAAAAGAGCGTGGTTTGATTTTTCAAACGACTGATGAAGAAGCTTTGCGTAAAGCCCTAGAAGAAGGTCAAGTTTCTTATTATACTGGCTACGATCCAACTGCTGACAGCCTTCACCTAGGCCATCTTGTCGCAATCTTGACAAGTCGTCGCTTGCAACTAGCAGGTCACAAACCTTATGCGCTCGTTGGCGGTGCTACAGGTCTCATCGGAGATCCGTCCTTCAAAGATGCTGAACGTAGTCTCCAAACAAAAGACACAGTAGATGGCTGGGTCAAGTCTATCCAAGGACAACTTTCTCGTTTTCTTGACTTTGAAAATGGGGAAAACAAGGCTGTCATGGTCAACAACTACGACTGGTTTGGCAGCATCAGCTTCATTGACTTCCTCCGTGATATTGGAAAATACTTCACTGTCAACTACATGATGAGTAAGGAGTCTGTGAAAAAACGGATTGAAACAGGGATTTCTTACACTGAGTTCGCTTACCAAATCATGCAAGGGTACGACTTCTTCGTCCTTAACCAAGACCATAATGTCACTCTTCAAATCGGTGGTTCTGACCAGTGGGGAAATATGACAGCTGGTACCGAATTGCTTCGTCGTAAAGCTGACAAGACTGGACACGTTATCACAGTTCCGCTTATCACAGATGCAACTGGTAAGAAGTTTGGTAAATCAGAAGGAAACGCAGTCTGGCTCAATCCTGAAAAGACCTCTCCATACGAAATGTACCAATTCTGGATGAATGTTATGGACGCTGACGCTGTTCGCTTCTTGAAGATCTTTACTTTCTTGTCACTTGATGAGATTGAAGACATTCGTAAACAATTTGAAGCAGCGCCACACGAACGCTTGGCTCAAAAAGTCTTGGCTCGTGAAGTCGTTACACTTGTTCACGGCGAAGAAGCCTACAAAGAAGCCCTCAACATCACTGAGCAGCTCTTTGCAGGAAACATCAAAAACCTTTCTGTTAAAGAACTTAAACAAGGACTTCGTGGTGTGCCAAACTACCAAGTTCAAGCAGACGAAAACCACAATATCGTGGAACTGCTCGTGTCATCTGGTGTGGTTAACTCAAAACGCCAAGCCCGTGAAGATGTCCAAAACGGAGCTATCTACGTCAACGGCGACCGTATCCAAGACCTTGACTATGTCTTGAGTGACGCAGATAAGTTAGAGAATGAACTGACTGTTATCCGTCGTGGAAAGAAAAAATACTTTGTATTAACTTACTAAATTGTTCAACATTTACCTATAAAAAAAGGAGTTACCCTCGAGAAAGGTAACTCCTTTTTGCTGTTAATAGTCCCCACCTATCCCTTAATAGACAGGCTACGCAGTACAATACGTAAGGTTGTTAGATTATGTAAGATAGAAAGATTTGAAGGACTGAGCCAATTAAACAAGCCAAAGCCAATCAAACTACTATTTACGACAACGGTATCTTGAATATTCTTCTTGATGAGTGTTTGCAAAGATGATGATAGCCAATCCAACTCTTGGAAGAAATCCAAACGATTATCTAACAATAAGATATCACTCATCTGCTTAGAAATATCTGCACTCTCATTCATCACCACACCAATATCTGATAGGGTTAGAGCCGCTGAGTCATTCAAGCCATCTCCAACCATCAAAATAGTGTGACCTGCTTTCTGCAGTTCCTCTACTAACTCAAATTTCCCATCAGGTTTCAAGTCTGTATAAACCTGATCAAAGGGCAAATCTTTGACTAATTCCTCTGTCCTAACCAAGGTGTCCCCTGTTGCCAGAATCAATTTTTTCCCTTGTTCCTTAAGTTTCTCCAAGGCTGCTTTTGCTTCTTTTCTCAAAGGAGTATGAATACAGAACATTCCAATCAATTCATTCTGGTAGGCTAAGAATAAGAGATTGTAGTGACTCTTGTACTCTTCAATTAAAGCATTTTGTTCTGAACTGATATGAATCTGCTCATCCTGCATCAAGACATAATTCCCAATAAGAACTGGTTGGCCATCTATATGAGATTTGATCCCCTTGCTTGCGATATATTGGAGTTTCCCATGCATTTCCTCATGTTCAATTCCCTCTATCTCAGCTTGCTTGACGATGGCATTAGCAATAGGATGATAAATGTGTTCCTCAAGACAGGCACTGATTCTGAGAATATCTTCCTCACTATAGTCTCCAAAAGGTAACACCTTTTCAACTATAGGATAACTAGTTGTGATTGTTCCTGTCTTATCAAACAAGAAAGTATCAACTTCCAGATATTTCTCCAGAACATCTCCATCCTTAATCACCATTTCACGGTTCAACCCTTCCTTGATAACTGTCAAATAAGCTACAGGAGTAGAGATTTTCAAAGCGCAGGAGAAATCGACCAATAGGAAAGAAATAGCCTTAGAAAAAGAACCTGTCAATAGGTAAGTCAGCCCAGCCCCCAAGAAATTATATTTGACGACCTTGTCCGCCATTTTGATGAAATAGCGTTGTTTCGTTTTCTTGTTTTCTTCAGATTTCTTCATCAACTCAATCAGCTGTAAAATACGGCTGTTCATCTGATTATCTGTTACACGAATGCGTAACTCTCCAGTTTCTAATACTGTATTTGCACAAACCAAATCAGACTCTCTTTTTCAACTGGAAAACTCTCTCCTGTCAAGGAACTTTCGTTGACCATACCTAAACCTGAAACTACTTGCCCATCAAACAGAATTTCATTTCCTTGAGATAAGATCAAGACATCTCCTATTTGAACATCGGAACTCTTGATACTAACAACCGTATCGCCCTGTACTAGGAATACATCGCTCTCTTTTGCAAGAAGACTCTGTTCTAAATCTGTTGCAGTTTTTTTCAAGGACCACTGATCTAAATGATTCCCCAAATCAAGCATAAACATGATATTGCTAGCTGTCTTGGATTGGTTCATAAACAAAGACAATAAAATAGCCGAACAGTCCAAGACTTCCATCGTTAGTTCCTTACGCGCTAGTGTTTGATAGGCTTCTCTAATATAACCCAAAGCCTGATAACAAGTCCATATATAGCGAATAGGATACGGCACAAAACTACGAAAAAGTACACGCTTAACCGCTGCACCTGAAACAATAGAATAAGCACTCTCTTCTCTACGAATGGGAAGAGTCATCAACTCAGAAACTTTCCCTTTATCAATTCTTTTTAAAAAGGCTTCTGCATTATCTAATACAGAAAAGCCTTCTTTTATGCGTAGAGTAAAGTGCTGTTGATCCATGTAAAACTGGATAGACTCAATCCCCTTTTCATCTCTCGCCAAGGAACGAAGATAGTCTTGAATATCCAAGGTAAGTGAAAAAGAAGATGATAGTCGGATATGTTGGTATCCTCTATGTAGCACTTTAAAAGACATATTATTCACCTATAAGGCTATCTAATTGCTCTTCTTTTTTCTCTTGCTCGTACAAATATTTGGCATCTTGCAAGACATCGTCTCCATGTTGCTTCACAACAGAAACAGATGCATCTAGCTCGTCTTTCAACTTGTAAGCCTTAGCCAAAGCTTTAGAATAAGCTTTTTTAGCTTCCTTACTTGCTAAGATTTTCAAACCAAGGGTACCAAATGCGACACCACCCAAAAATAATGAAGATTTTTTCGCAACTTTTGCAACGGTTAATACTTCTTTTAACATACTTATTTCCTCCTTATCATTATTATATAGCATTTTGGATATAAAAGCAATTTAATTTTGGTACTTTGAAAAGTAATGATACTACTATTTAATTCTATTACAAATCATCCTAAAGTTGCTTTCATTTGCCTCTTTTGATACACTTAAACTATGAATACAAATCTCAAACCCAAACTTCAGCGTTTTGCTTCTGCGACTGCCTTTGCCTGTCCTATCTGTCAAGAAAATCTGACTCTGCTAGAGAACAGTCTCAAATGTAACAATCGCCATTCTTTTGACTTGGCTAAATTTGGCTATGTCAATCTGGCACCTCAAATCAAGCAATCTACCAACTACGACAAGGAAAACTTTCAAAACCTAGCAACAAATCCTAGAAGCCACTTTTACCAAGCTATTTTAAATGCTGTATCTGACTTGCTTGCAAGCTCAAAAACTACCACAACAATCTTGGATATTGGCTGTGGCGAAGGTTTCTACTCTCGAAAACTCCAAGAAAGTCACTCTGAAAAAACTTTCTATGCCTTTGACATCTCCAAAGATTCAGTCCAAATCGCTGCCAAGAGCGAACCCAACTGGGCAGTCAATTGGTTCGTTGGTGACTTGGCTCGTCTTCCTATAAAAGACGCCAGCATGGACATTCTGCTTGATATCTTTTCGCCTGCCAACTATGGAGAATTTCGTCGCGTTTTATCCAAAGACGGTATCTTGATAAAGGTTATCCCAACTGAAAATCACCTCAAGGAAATCCGTCAGAAGGTACAAGACCAACTGACAAACAAGGACTATTCCAACCAAGATATCAAAAATCATTTCCAAGAACACTTTACCATCCTATCTAGCCAAACGGCCTCTCTGACTAAGCCTATCACAGCAGAGCAACTTCAAGCCCTGCTCAGTATGACCCCTCTCCTCTTTCACATCGACCAGAGCAAGATTGACTGGAGCCAACTGACAGAGATTACCATTGAAGCAGAGATTCTGGTTGGGAAAGTACTCTAAACTATACTTCCCAAAGGTATAAAACTTACCGAAAATCTTCAATATTACGAAAACGCATAAGAACAGGTGCTCAAAAACTTAATCTTATGCGTTTTGTTATAGTTTCTATACACATTAAGTGGAAATCTTTGAAACCAGTTCTTTTAATAACCATTGAATACCATATAGTACATTTGCCCCAAATATGATATAGGCCGTATAAATCAAGTATTTCGATTTTTCCCGCCTTAAAGAATAGATCTTGTACAAGATAAACAAATTTAAAATAATAAATAATAGAGACAAAATCTTCCTCCAAAATAAATCCTAAAAGTACACAGTCAAGCATAATTCTAATCTTTATTTTCGATTCGAAATTACAAACTTATCAATGAATAGTAAGTGATATAAGGCAAGTACAGACCCCCAGAAACTACCTCGAAGAGAGATTTCTTGATGATTGAGAGGAAGCAAATCGTGGTTACCTATATAGAGGCAGGTCAAAATAACAAATAGTATCCAAAATAAATCAGTCCATTTATATTTTGAAAAATATTTTTTTAACATAAAAACACCTTCTTTCTTTACTACACTTACATTATATGATAAAATGTAAGTGAATACAAATAAAAAGGAGAAAAGCTCATGAAAACTACTAAATTTTTTGCAGTTGCTATTTCTGCAGGTATCTTAACTCTTAGTCTCGCTTCACCGTCTCTTGCCTTTGCGCAAAGTGTGGCACACCCACCAAAATCTCATGATGCAAGACTCCAGACTAAGCGACTTGTTCTTGAAGAAAGTAAAGTTTATAGTTTACAGGATGTATTCAATTCATCTAATTTAAGTGTTGAAGAACAAGAACAAATTACTAAAGATGTTTTAAACTTCGTTGAAATTGAAGGAAATTCAATGGATAGAACTATTATGAGGACTGTTATACGAAGATTAAGTCCTTCAGAAGTTAAAGAGATAGCACTTTCTAGTGATCCAGCTGGGACTCTAGTAGGAATGCTCCCTGGTATAGGTAATGTGTATTCGGCCTTAAAATATTTATCTGACGATATGTATCTTACAGCGGCTAGAAATGGTTGGGGATTGGAATACGTGATTGCTGTAGATAGAGATAACCCAACATCTACAGGAATAAACTTTTATTGGAACTACGTTAAATAAAATTTAAAGAAATTGCCTTATTCAATTAATATTCCTATAAGAAAGCAGATGATTCCAATGTACAAACTATAATTATCAACTCTTAATATCCAACTTAGTTATGAAAGAATGGTAGGTGATTGTCATGAAAAAATACTAGTTACTCTATTATTTAGTTGTTTAGCATTATTTTGTTTGCCTATTTCTGTAAATGCCGACACTAATAATAATCTTGTCATAAAATTCAATGAACTAACATTTACTTCTGGATTATAATATCCCTAATCCAGAAGTAATCTATTCAAAATCAGGATTCAAAGAAGTCGCAACTGTTCTTGATAGTGATACTGGAAAAGTTGTCGAAACTATCGAACTTATCCCAGATCTTTCTCGCGCTACAGTTACCTCACATACATTAAAAAGAAGTGCAACATTTGCTAGAACTACAGTTCAATTAGTGTAAACATTGAATTATATAATGAGGGTTCTTTCCGTCAGATTAACTCAGTTCAAGGTTATTACTTAGGAATAACAAATTCTATTACAAACACATATATTGAAGGACAAAACGTTGATGTTTGGTCTCCAAAAGGATACCCCACAACAAGTATAAAGTATGCTTATAATGGTACTTTAACAGCAGCTATAAACAGTAGTGGTTCAGCTCAAGTTAAAGCAGAGTTGTTAGGAGCTGGATTTACATTTGGAGGTACTATTGGAGGTACATCATATTATAGAGTTCCATTTAATCAAAACGGAACTATTAGTCTATACAACTATTAGTCTATACTAACTTAGGAGGTAATCGATATTATGAATGAAAAAAAACGTACATATTTTATTTGTGCAAGTATTATTATTTCATCTATAATTTGAGGACTCTTTATTTATAACGGACTTGACGTTTTGGGTCAATTTATAAACGATGGCCTCAGGGTAATTAATAGTAATAGGTAGTTAATAGAATTTAAATAAAAAAACGGTAATTTAGTGAATGAACTGCACCCCAAAAGTTAGACAGAAAAAATCTAACTTTTGGGGTGTTTTTATTATGAAATTAACTCATGATGATAAAGTTCAGATCTATGAACTTAGAAAACAAGGATATAGCTTAGAGAAGCTTTCAAATAAATTTGGGATAAACAATTCTAATATTAGGTACATGATTAAATTGATTGATCGTTACGGAATAGAGTTCGTCAAAAAAGGAAAAAATCGTTACTATTCTCCTGATTTAAAACAAGAAATGATTCATAAAGTCTTACATGAAGGCTGGACTAAAGATAGAGTTTCTCTTGAATACGGCCTCCCAAGTCGTACGATACTTCTTAATTGACTAGCACAATACAAGAAAAACGGGTATACTATTGTTGAGAAAATAAGAGGGAGAGTACCTAAAATGGGACGTAAGCCAAAAAAGAGACCTGAAGAGAGAACAGAATTAGAACGTCTTCAAGCAGAAAATGAGTACCTGAGAGCGGAGAATGCCATCCTAAAAAAGTTAAGAGAACTCCGATTGAAGGAGGAAAAAGAGAAAGAAGAAAGACAGAAATTGTTCAAGAATTAATGACTGATTTTTCGTTAGATATTCTTCTAAAAGCCATTAAATTAGCTCGTTCGACCTACTACTATCACTTGAAACAGCTAGACAAACTAGATAAGAATCAAGAGCTTAAAGCTGAAATTCAATCCATTTTTATCGAACATAAGGGAAATTATGGTTATCGTCGGATTCATTTAGAACTAAGAAATCGTGGTTATCTGGTAAATCATAAAAGAGTTCAACGCTTGATGAAAGTACTCAATTTACAAGCTAAAATGCGACAGAAACGAAAATATTCTTCTCATAAAGGAGATGTGGGTAAGAAGGCAGAGAATCTCATTCAACGTCAATTTGAAGGCTCTAAAACAATGGAAAAGTGCTACACAGATGTGACAGAATTTGCCATTCCAGCAAGTTCTCAAAAGCTTTACTTATCACCAGTTTTAGATGGCTTTAATAGCGAAATTATCGCCTATAATCTTTCAACTTCACCCAACTTAGAACAAGTAAAAACGATGTTGGAACAGGCCTTCACAGAGAAACGCTACGAGAATACGATTCTCCATAGTGACCAAGGCTGGCAATACCAACACGATTCTTATCATCAGTTTCTTGAAGGTAAGGGAATTCAAGCATCCATGTCACGTAAGGGTAACAGCCCAGACAATGGTATGATGGAGTCCTTCTTTGGCATTCTGAAATCGGAGATGTTTTATGGTTATGAGAAGTCATTTCAGTCGCTTAAGCAATTGGAACAAGCCATTGTAGACTATATTGATTACTACAACAATAAACGAATTAAGGTAAAACTAAAAGGACTCAGTCCTGTACAATACAGAACTAAATCCTTAATCTTATGCGTTTTGTTATGCAAAAATCACTGGAGTTTCCATACATATTAAGTGGAAATAGTTGAAATCAGTTCTTTTAATAACCATTGAATACCATATAGTACATTTACCCCAAATATGATATAGGCCGTATAAATCAAGTATTTCGATTTTTCCCGTCTCAAAGAATAAATCTTGTACAAAATAGATAAATTTAAAATAATAAATAATAGAGACAAAATCTTCCTCCAAAATCAATATTAAAAGTAGCCAGTCAGGCATATACCTCATATTTATTTTCGATTCGAGATAACAAACTTATCAATAAATAGCAAGTGATATAAGGCAAGTACAGACCCCCAGAAACTACCTCGAAGAGAGATTTCTTGATGATTGAGAGGAAACAAATCATGGTTACCTATATAGAGGCAGGTCAAAATAACAAATAAAATCCAAAATAAATCCGTCCATTTATATTTTGAAAAATATTTTTTCCACATAAAAACACCTTCTTTCCTACAATTATATTATAATACTTTATATAAGCGAATACAAGAGATATGAGGTAATCAACTACGAAGAAATATAAGGCTGAAGACAGTAAAAACCAGCATTTTAAGCCTTAACTGTATCTAGGATTTCCCTATTTTTAGACAGAATTAACCAAAATCCACAGCATTTAAAAAAGCGAATTTCAATTGAAACTCGCTTTTTTACAAAATGTATTAGTATAAATCTTGTATCTTATACTCAATGAAAATCAAAGAGCAAACTAGGAAGCTAGCCGCAGGTTGCTCAAAGCACAGCTTTGAGGTTGCAGATAAAGCTGACATGGTTTGAAGAGATTTTCGAAGAGTATTAGTTCAAGTGCCAGATATCTTCGTTATACTGAGCGATTGTACGGTCAGATGAGAAGAATCCTGCTTTAGAAATGTTAACGATAACTTTATCCAACCATGCGTCACGGTCTTCGTAGTCAGCAAGCATTTGCTCTTTGACTTTGATATAGTCTTCCAAGTCAAGAAGAGTCATGAACCAGTCTTTGTTGATCAATTCATTGTAAAGACGTTCCAAGCGCTCTTTGTTTCCAGCTGCAAGAACTGCATCGCTAACGATGAAGTCAACCAATGGTTTGATAGCTTTACGAGCGTAGAATTCGCTTGATTTGTAAGCTGCTTTTGCGTAAAGGTCGATAACAGTTTCTGAATCTTCACCAAAGATGTAGATGTTTTCGTCGCCAACCAACTCAGCGATTTCCACGTTAGCACCGTCCATAGTACCAAGAGTCAAAGCTCCGTTCAACATGAATTTCATGTTACCAGTACCTGAAGCTTCTTTAGAAGCAAGTGAGATTTGTTCTGAAATATCACATGCTGGGATAAGGAAGCTTGCTGCAGTAACGTTGTAGTTTTCAACCATAACTACTTGCAAGTGTGGAGCTACTGCTGGATCATTAGCAATAACTTCTGACATACAAAGGATTAAATGGATAATGTCTTGAGCGATTGTGTAGGCTGGAGCTGCTTTACCACCAAAGAAGATTGTAATTGGGCGAGCAGGGATGTTACCAGCTTTGATGTCAAGGTATTTGTGGATTACGTACAAAGCGTTCATTTGTTGTCGTTTGTACTCGTGAAGACGTTTGATTTGGATATCAAAGATAGAGTTTGGATTGATTTCCACACCTTGGTGTTCTTTCAAGTGACGAGCCAATTTACGTTTGTTGTGAGCCTTGATGCTTTCCAATTTTTCTTTGACAGCTGCTTTGTCTTCATAAGACAAGAGTTTTTCAAGCTCATCTGCTTCATGGTGCCAACCATCTCCAAGAATCTCATCCAAGTAGTGAGACAATCTTGGGTTAGCATGCATAAGCCAACGACGGAAAGTGATACCGTTTGTTTTGTTGTTGAACTTTTCTGGGTAAAGGTCGTAGAAAGCTTTCAACTCAGAATTTTTCAAGATTTCAGTGTGAAGTGCTGCTACTCCGTTAACACTGTATCCGTAGTGGATATCCATGTGAGCCATGTGAACACGTCCGCTCTCATCGATGATTTGAACAGCTGGATCTTTGTATTCTGCTTTCACACGACGGTCCAATTCTTCGATGATTGGTACCAAGTGAGGAACCACTTCTTGCAAGAATTCAAGAGGCCATTTTTCAAGCGCTTCTGCAAGGATTGTGTGGTTAGTATAAGCAGTCATACTACGAACGATTGAGATTGCTTCGTCAAGCTCGATACCACGTGCAGTCAAAAGACGGATCAATTCAGGAATCACCATTGATGGGTGAGTATCGTTGATTTGCACAACTGCGTAGTCAGCAAGGTCATGCAAGTTGCTTCCTTTTTCGATTGCTTCGTCGATGATCAATTGCGCACCGTTTGAAACCATGAAGTATTGTTGGAAGATACGGAGCAATTCACCTTGACGGTCACTATCATCTGGGTAAAGGAAGAGAGTCAAGTTACGAGCGATATCTGTCTTGTCAAAGCTGATACCGTCTTTAATAATAGAAGAATCAACTGAATCCAAGTCAAACAAACGCAAGCGGTTCTTCGTTTCTGTCTTGTAACCAGGAACATCAATATCATAAAGAGTTGATGTCAAAGTAAAGTGCAAATGGCACTTGGTAGCTACGGCTTGAGCGAACCAACCAGTTTTGCTCTGTCAACCATGCATTTGGAATTGTTTCTTGTTGGTTGTTTTTAAGAACTTGTTGGAAAAGACCAAAGTGGTAATTAAGACCAACACCGTCACCATTCAAACCAAGAGTCGCAATTGAGTCGATAAAGCAGGCAGCCAAACGTCCCAAACCACCATTACCAAGAGATGGTTCCAATTCAACTTCTTCAACTTCGATCAAGTCTTTACCTGCAGCTGCAAGTTCTTTTTTGACATCGTCGTAAAGACCAAGGTTAATCAAGTTGTTTGACAAGAGTTTACCAATCAAGAACTCAGCTGAGATGTAGTAAACTTTTTCTTACCAGTGTTAACTGGTTTTTGGCTACTTGCAAGCTTGCTGTAGTTAAGAAGGGCAAGGTAAAGCTCTTCATTGCTACATTCTGCAATGGTTTTATTGTAACGATTTTGTACAAATTCTTGTAGTGATAACATGTTTAAGATGTCTCCTGATATTGTATTATTTCTTTAATTCTACCAAATTTTCATTGATTCGGCGATAGATTGTTGTTAAGTCAAGCAAACCTTCCTCAACAGCTGGTGTCAATTGCTCTTCAGTCATACGCCAAGACCAGTTTCCACCAAGGGTAGATGGGAAGTTCATACGAGCCGCCTCATCCAATTCTAGCAAATCTTGCATAGTTGCAATTGCCATGAAGCTAACTGATGAAAAGACTGTACGAAGCATAGCATGTGGCACTGTTTCGTATTCTTTACGGTTCGTGTAACGAGCCATGTACTCACGAGTCGCATCATCAATCTCGTTACGGTACCAACCAAGAACCGTATTGTTATCGTGAGTTCCTGTGTACATAACTGAGTTAGCAGGTGCCAAGTGTGGGCTATCGATACTTTCGTCTTCTGGGTTGAAGGCAAATTGAAGAATCTTCATTCCTGGGAAGCCAGTACGTTCACGCAACTCAATAACTTCATCTGTCATGAAGCCAAGGTCTTCTGCGATGATGTTTAGCTCACCAAGTTCTTCCTTAACGGCTGCAAAAAGCTTGTAGCCCGGACCTTTCACCCACTCACCAGGTGCTGCTGTATCGGAACCAGCAGGGATTTCCCAGTAAGATTCGAAACCACGGAAGTGGTCAATACGAACGATATCGTAGATTTTGAAGCTTTCACGCAAGCGTTCAATCCACCATTTGTAACCATCTTTGTCCATTGCTTCCCAGTCATAGATTGGGTTACCCCAAAGCTGACCAGTTGCAGAGAACTCATCTGGTGGACATCCTGCGATGCAAGTTGCCTTACCGTTGACATCTGTTTTGAAGAGATGCGGATTTGCCCACATATCGCTTGAATCTTCCGCTACGTAGATTGGCATGTCCCCAACGATTTCGATGTGGTTGTCGTTAGCGTAAGCTTTCAATTTCAACCATTGTTGGAAGAAGAAGTATTGAGTCACACGGTGGTAAACCAACTTGTCTGCCAATTGCTCACGGTAGCTTTCAAGTGCTGAAGCTTTACGAGCACGAACATCTGCATCTGGCCATTCAGTCCAAGCAAGATTGTCAAAATGCTCTTTGATAGCCATATACTCAGCAAAGAGCTCAAGCCATGATTGGTTGTCTTGAGCAAATTTCTCAAAATCTTTAACATCTCCTACTTCCAAGAAACGTTTTACCGCTTTTTCTAAAAGAGGACGACGTGCATAGTAGATTTTCGCATAATCAACTTCAGACGCATCGCTACCAAAGTCAACTCCTTCAAGGTCACTTGCTTCCAACAAACCTTGCTCCACCAAGATATCTAAATCGATAAAATGAGTGTTTCCTGCGAAGGCTGAGAAAGATTGGTAAGGAGAGTCCCCGTAACTAGTTGTTCCTAATGGAAGGATTTGCCAGTAACGTTGTTTTGTACGAACCAAGAAATCAACGAAGTCGTAAGCACTTTGACCAAACGATCCGATTCCGTAAGCTCCTGGAAGAGAAGAGATGTGCATCAACACACCACTTTGACGTTTTTTCATAATAGCACCTCATGTGTTAAAATTAATGGAACGTTGCGTATTTTTGCAGACGCAAACGTTTGCGCTACTTATAAGTATACTCCTTTTCAAGCATAATTGCAAGCGTTTTTAAAAAACTTTTTTGATTATTTTTAAGGAGATTAACCCATTTTAGCAAAGATAACTTATACTCAATGAAAATCAAAGAGCAAACTAGGAAACTAGCCGCAGGCTGTACTTGAGTACGGCAAGGCGACGTTGACGCGGTTTGAATTTGATTTTCGAAGAGTATTAAAACTATCTAATCCTAAAATTTGACTCTCACAGAATCCGTCTACAAACTGCAAATCCTCCCCTAGAAAACTTGAATTTAGATGCAAGGAGGCACAAAGGTCTATAGAAAATAGATAGGAATTAGAAACAGGGAGGTAGCCCCTCCTTATTTCCTTCTTTAGATAGATTACATCTATTTTTTATTAAAAATACTGTATTCTTATCTATTTCACACTTTTCTTCTATTAAAAATAAAAAGCAAAATCATGCTATCAAATCAAGCTTAAAAATTTTTTAAAATTTTTGTCAAAAACACTTGCAACCGTTTTCTATTTGTGCTATACTAAGGTCATAAAGGAAAACGTTTGCGTTTCCTTATCAATAAAACTTGTTATTCTTTAGGAGGAATACACTATGTCATCTAAATTCATGAAGAGCGCTGCGGTGCTTGGAACTGCTACACTTGCTAGCTTGCTCTTGGTAGCTTGCGGAAGCAAAACTGCTGATAAGCCTGCTGAGTCTGGTTCATCTGAAGCGAAAGAAATCACTCTTTACGTTGAGGACCAATACAAAGCTTATGCTGAAACAGTTGCTAAAGCTTATAAAGAGCAATCAGGCACAACAGTTAACATCAAATCTGGTGACCAACTTGGTGGGCTTGACAAACTTTCTCTTGACAACCAATCTGGTCAAGCTGCTGACGTTATGATGGCTCCATACGACCGTGTGGGTAGCCTTGGTTCTGACGGACAACTTTCAGAAGTGAAATTGAGCGATGGTGCTAAAACAGAAGATACAACTAAATCTCTTGTAACCGCTGCTGACGGTAAAGTTTACGGTGCTCCTGCCGTTATCGAGTCACTTGTTATGTACTACAACAAAGACTTGGTAAAAGACGCTCCCAAAACATTTGCTGACTTGGAAAACCTTGCTAAAGATAGCAAATATGCCTTCGCTGGAGAAGATGGAAAAACTTCTGCCTTCCTAGCTGACTGGACAAACTTCTACTATGCATACGGACTTCTTGCTGGTAACGGCGCTTACGTATTCGGACAAAACGGTAAAGACCCTAAAGACATCGGTCTTGCAAACGACGGTTCTATCGCAGGTATCAACTACGCTAAATCTTGGTACGAAAAATGGCCTAAAGGTATGCAAGATGGTACAGCTGCTGGAAACCTAATCCAAACTCAATTCCAAGAAGGTAAAACAGCTGCTATCATTGATGGGCCTTGGAAAGCTCAAGCCCTCAAAGATGCTAAAGTAAACTACGGTGTTGCGACTATCCCAACTCTTCCAAATGGAAAAGAATATGCTGCATTCGGTGGTGGTAAAGCTTGGATCATTCCTTCAAGTACTAAGAACCTTGAAGGCGCACAGAAATTTGTAGACTTCCTTGTTTCAACTGAACAACAAAAAGCTTTCTACGATGCAACTAACGAAATCCCAGCTAATACTGAAGCTCGTTCATACGCTGAAGGTAAAAACGATGAGTTGACAACAGCTGTTATCAAACAATTCAAGAACGCTCAACCAATTCCAAACATCTCTCAAATGTCTGCAGTTTGGGAACCAGCTGCTAACATGCTCTTTGATACTGTAAGTGGTCAAAAAGATGCTAAAACAGCTGCTAACGACGCTGTAACATTGATCAAAGAAACAATCAAACAAAAATTTGGTGAATAAAAAATTTGTTCAAGGGGGTGGAATTCAAATCCCCCTTTGAATTTATCAATAGAGACACAAATAATTTAGCTTTCTTATAAAAAAAGTAGTATCCTATGAAAGGAGTTATTATGGAAAAGCAACAACCTAGTAAAGCAGCCCTGCTGTCTATCATTCCTGGGTTAGGACAGATTTACAATAAACAAAAAGCCAAAGGTTTTATCTTCCTTGGTGTAACCATCGTATTTGTCCTTTATTTCCTAGCACTTGCAGCACCTGAATTGAGCAATCTCATCACTCTTGGTGACAAGCCCGGTCGTGATAATTCCCTCTTTATGCTGATTCGTGGTGCCTTCCATTTAATCTTTGTAGTCGTTTATGTACTCTTTTATTTCTCAAATATCAAAGATGCATATACGATTGCAAAACGCATTAACAATGGAATTCCAGTTCCACGTACCCTCAAAGACATGATCAAAGGGATTTATGAAAATGGTTTCCCTTATCTCTTGATTATTCCATCTTATGTTGCCATGACCTTCGCGATTATCTTCCCAGTTATCGTAACCTTGATGATCGCCTTTACCAACTATGACTTCCAACACTTACCACCAAACAAATTGTTGGACTGGGTTGGTTTGACAAACTTTAGTAATATCTGGAGTTTGAGTACCTTCCGTTCTGCCTTTGGTTCTGTTCTTTCTTGGACCATCATCTGGGCTTTGGCAGCCTCAACTTTACAGATTGTGATTGGTATCTTCACAGCTATCATTGCTAACCAACCATTTATCAAAGGAAAACGTATCTTTGGTGTTATTTTCCTTCTTCCTTGGGCTGTCCCAGCCTTCATCACTATCTTGACATTCTCAAACATGTTTAACGATAGTGTCGGAGCTATCAACACCCAAGTATTGCCAATCTTGGCTAAATTCCTTCCTTTCCTTGATGGCGCTCTTATTCCCTGGAAAACAGACCCAACTTGGACTAAGATTGCCTTGATTATGATGCAAGGTTGGCTTGGATTCCCATACATCTACGTTCTGACCTTGGGTATCTTGCAATCTATTCCTAACGACCTTTACGAAGCAGCTTATATTGACGGTGCCAATGCTTGGCAAAAATTCCGCAACATCACTTTCCCAATGATCTTGGCTGTTGCGGCACCTACTTTGATTAGCCAATACACCTTCAACTTTAACAACTTCTCTATCATGTACCTCTTCAACGCTGGAGGACCTGGTAGTGTCGGTGGTGGAGCTGGTTCAACCGATATCTTGATTTCATGGATTTACCGTTTGACAACAGGTACATCTCCTCAATACTCAATGGCGGCAGCTGTCACCTTGATTATCTCTATCATTGTCATCTCAATCTCTATGATCGCATTCAAGAAACTACACGCATTTGATATGGAGGACGTCTAAGATGAATAACTCAATTAAACTCAAACGTAGACTGACTCAAAGCCTTACATACCTTTACCTGATTGGTCTATCAATTGTCATTACCTATCCACTTTTGATTACCATTATGTCAGCCTTCAAGACTGGTAACGTAGTAGCCTTTAAACTAGACAGCAACGTCGACTTTAGTTTTGCTAACTTCCAAGGCCTCTTCACTGAAACCTTGTACGGTACTTGGTACCTCAACACCTTGATCATTGCCTTGATTACCATGGCTGTTCAAACAAGTATCATCGTACTTGCTGGTTATGCCTACAGCCGTTACAACTTCTTGGCTCGTAAACAAAGTTTGGTCTTCTTCTTGATCATCCAAATGGTGCCAACTATGGCCGCTTTGACAGCCTTCTTCGTTATGGCGCTTATGTTGAACGCCCTTAACCACAGCTGGTTCCTCATCTTCCTCTACGTTGGTGGTGGTATCCCGATGAATACTTGGCTCATGAAAGGCTACTTCGATACAGTGCCAATGTCTTTAGACGAATCTGCAAAACTAGACGGTGCAGGACACTTCCGCCGCTTCTGGCAAATTGTTCTTCCACTTGTTCGCCCAATGGTTGCCGTACAAGCTCTCTGGGCCTTCATGGGACCTTTCGGGGACTACATCCTCTCTAGTTTCTTGCTTCGTGAGAAAGAATACTTTACTGTTGCCGTAGGTCTCCAAACCTTCGTTAACAATGCGAAAAACATGAAGATTGCCTACTTCTCAGCAGGTGCTATCCTCATCGCCCTTCCAATCTGTATTCTCTTCTTCTTCCTACAAAAGAACTTTGTTTCAGGACTTACAAGTGGTGGCGACAAGGGATAATTTATCCCCGCCACCCTTTTTCATTTTATACTCTTCGAAAACCTCTTCAAACCACGTCAGCTTCCATCTGCAACCTCAAAACAGTGTTTTGAGCAACCTGTGGTTAGCTTCCTAGTTTGCTCTGTGATTTTCATTAAGTATTAACGATTGTTACTGTAAGTAATGTCCTTACAACAAGCAATTTTTCTCCTAGACTTGAAATAAAGCGAATTTCTCTATATAATAATACTCATATAGAAAACACCTTTTAGAAAGATACCTATGCTTCCATATCCATTTTCCTATTTTTCAAGTATTTGGGGATTTCGTAAGCCCCTGTCCAAACGTTTCGGGCTCAACTGGTTTCAACTACTCTTTACCAGTATCTTCCTTATCAGCTTGTCGATGGTACCCATTGCCATTCAAAACAGCTCACAGGAGACTTATCCGCTAGAAACCTTTATCGATAATGTCTATGAACCATTGACAGATAAGGTTGTCCAGGATCTCTCTGAACATGCTAGAATTGTCGATGGCACATTAATTTATACAGGAACAGCTAGTCAAGCGCCTTCTGTTGTGATTGGTCCAAGCCCAAGTAAGGAGTTCCCGAAGGACTTGCAACTGCATTTCGATACAAATGAGCTAGTCATCAGCAAGGAAAGCAAGGAACTGACCCGCATCTCTTACCGAGCCATTCAGACTGAGAGTTTCAAAAGCAAAGACAGCTTGACCCAAGCAATTTCTAAAGACTGGTACCAACAAAATCGTGTCTATATCAGCCTCTTCCTAGTTCTCGGTGCGAGCTTCCTCTTTGGTTTGAATTTCTTTATCGTCTCTCTAGGAGCTAGTCTTCTCCTTTATATCACTAAGAAATCACGCCTCTTTTCATTTAGAACCTTTAAAGAGTGCTATCACTTTATCTTGAACTGTTTAGGATTGCCGACTCTGATTACACTTATTTTGGGATTATTTGGCCAAAATATGACAACCCTGATTACTGTACAAAATATTCTTTTTGTTCTGTATCTGGTCACTATCTTTTATAAAACACATTTCCGTGATCCAAATTACCATAAATAGGAGATTTTTATGCCCGTTACGATTAAAGACGTGGCCAAGGCTGCTGGTGTTTCGCCTTCAACCGTAACCCGTGTTATTCAAAATAAATCAACCATTAGCGACGAAACAAAAAAACGTGTTCGCAAAGCTATGAAGGAACTCAACTACCACCCAAACCTCAACGCTCGTAGCTTGGTAAGCAGCTACACTCAGGTTATCGGATTAGTTCTTCCTGATGACTCAGACGCCTTCTACCAGAATCCTTTCTTTCCATCGGTTCTACGTGGCATCTCTCAAGTCGCATCTGAAAACCACTATGCCATTCAGATAGCAACAGGGAAAGATGAGAAGGAGCGTCTCAACGCTATTTCACAAATGGTCTACGGCAAGCGTGTAGATGGGCTAATTTTTCTCTATGCCCAAGAAGAAGACCCTCTCGTAAAACTCGTCGCAGAAGAACAGTTCCCCTTCCTTATCTTAGGTAAATCTCTATCTCCTTTCATCCCACTTGTCGACAACGACAATGTTCAAGCTGGTTTTGATGCGACTGAATATTTCATCAAAAAAGGCTGCAAACGCATTGCCTTTATCGGAGGAAGTAAAAAGCTCTTCGTGACCAAAGACCGTTTAACAGGCTATGAACAGGCGCTTAAGCATTACAAACTGACCACTGACAACAATCGCATCTACTTTGCCGACGAGTTTCTGGAAGAAAAGGGCTATAAATTTAGCAAGCGATTATTCAAGCACGATCCACAAATTGATGCTATCATCACAACCGATAGCCTCCTAGCTGAAGGTGTTTGTAACTATATTGCCAAACACCAGCTGGATGTCCCTGTTCTCAGCTTTGACTCGGTTAATCCCAAGCTCAACTTGGCAGCCTATGTCGATATCAATAGCCTAGAACTTGGTCAAACATCATTTGAAACGATTCTTCAGATTATCAACGATGCTAAAAGCAATAAACAAATTTGTTACCGCCAGTTGATTGCCCATAAAATTATAGAAAAATAAAAACCAGCTCACGCTGGTTTTTTTGGTCACTAATTATCTATCTCAACAAATCTTCCTAGAATATGAACATTTTCCGAGACAGAGACAAAGGCGCTTGGATCCACTTGTGTCATAATCTGTTTAAATTCATTAAACTCTGCACGTGTAATGACAGTGATTAGAACTGCCTTTCTCTCGTGATTATAGGTTCCTTCTGCATCGTGGATCATGGTTGCTCCGCGGTGCAATTTTTTATGGATTTTCTCAATTACTTTATCTGGATGATTGGTCACAATCATAGCCTGCATGCGTTTTTGCTTGGTAAAAACAGCGTCTGTTACACGGCTAGAGACAAAGATGGTAATCATAGAGTAGAGAGCGTATTTCCAACCAAAGGTCAAACCCGCTATCAGCATGATGGTCCCATTTACCAAGAGAGAAATACTACCGACATTCTTACCTGTTTTCTTGCGAATAGTCAGGCTGACGATATCCGTCCCACCACTGGAGATATTGTTTCGAAGAGCAAAACCAATCCCCAAACCCATAACAACACCCCCAAAAAGGGCATTGATAATGGGATCCTCCGTCAAGGTTGCCACAGGGACAAACTGGATAAAGAAGGAGCTCATAGACACCGTGATAAAGGTAAAGACAGTAAACTTATGGCCAATCTGATACCAAGCTAAGACCATCAAAGGGAAGTTAATGGCGTAGAAGGTTAGCGAAATCGGAATATGAAAACCAAACCAGTGATTACTCAAGGCAGAGATAATCTGTGCCATACCTGTTGCACCACTCGAATACACATGCCCTGGTTGGAAAAAAAAATTAACTGCTACTGCTGATAAAAAACCATAGACCAGAGAGGCCGAAATCTTCTCATCATATTTTTCGCGAGAGATGCTTTGTAAGACACGTAAAATTTTTATCTGATAAGCAAAGCGGCGCAGATAATAGCGCCACCGCTTAATTCGTTTTGCTTGTTTCATCTTCTTCTACTTGTAAGCTGAGTTCCTCTAGTTGTTTGAGTGCTACTGTTGATGGAGCTTGTGTCATTGGGTCACTTGCCTTGTTGTTCTTAGGAAAGGCAATGACTTCACGAATATTTTCTTCTCCTGCTAAGAGCATGACAAAGCGGTCAAGCCCGATAGCCAAGCCACCGTGTGGTGGGAAACCATAGTCCATGGCTTCAAGAAGGAAGCCAAACTGGTCATTTGCTTCTTCGGCTGAGAAACCAAGAGCCTTGAACATGCGTTCTTGAAGGTCTTTTTGGTTGATACGGAGGCTACCACCACCAAGCTCATAACCGTTCAAAACGATATCGTAAGCAATGGCACGAACTTTAGCCAACTCACCTTCTAATTCGTGAGCTGTTTCTTCCTGTGGAAGGGTAAATGGATGGTGGGCGCTCATGTAGCGGCCTTCTTCTTCAGACCATTCAAACATCGGCCAGTCAACCACCCAAAGGAAATTGAACTTATCATTATCAATCAAACCAAGCTCTTTGGCAATGCGTCCACGAAGGGCACCAAGCGTTGCATTAGCTACCTCAAGAGTATCTGCCACAAAGAGAACCAAGTCCTTATCTTCAAGAGCAAGCGCTCTTGTCAATTCTGCTTGGATGCTAGTCAAGAACTTGGCAACTGGTCCGTTTAATTCTCCATCAACCACCTTGACCCAAGCAAGACCTTTGGCACCATACTGTTTGGTTACTTCCGTCATCTTGTCGATGTCTTTACGTGAATAGTTGTCCGCAGCTCCTGTGACCACAATCGCTTTTACAGCAGGTGCTTCTGAAAAGACTTTAAAGTCTACACCTCGGACCACTTCTGTCAAGTCCTGAAGCAACATGTCAAAACGAGTATCTGGCTTGTCAGAACCGTAAAGAGCCATAGCATCATCGTATTTCATACGAGGGAATGGAAGCGTCACTTCGATGCCTTTAGTCTCTTTCATCACACGCGCAATCAAGCCTTCTGTGATATCTTGAATTTCTTGCTCAGTAAGGAAAGATGTTTCCAAGTCGACCTGAGTGAACTCAGGCTGGCGGTCTCCACGCAAGTCCTCATCACGGAAACATTTGACGATTTGGTAATAACGGTCAAAACCAGCATTCATCAACAATTGCTTAGTGATTTGCGGACTTTGAGGAAGCGCGTAAAAATGCCCTTTATTAACACGAGATGGCACCAAGTAGTCACGCGCCCCTTCAGGAGTTGACTTAGAAAGGAATGGTGTCTCCACGTCGATAAACTCCAACTCATCCAAGTAGTTGCGGATAGAGTGGGTCACCTTAGCACGAAGTTTGAGATTTTCCAACATCTCTGGACGACGAAGGTCAAGGTAACGGTAACGTAAACGTGTATCGTCATTAGCCTCAATGCCATCCTTAATCTCAAATGGGGTTGTCTTAGCTGTATTAAGCACTGTCAGAGCTGTCACGTTTAACTCAACTGCACCAGTTGGCAACTTATCATTGGCTTGCTCACGCGCAGCGACCTGTCCAGTCACCTCGATAACAAATTCGCTACGAAGGCTTTCAGCTGTTGCCATAACCTCTGCAGATACTTTTTCAGGGTTGATAACCAACTGCATGATTCCTTCACGGTCACGAAGGTCGATAAAGATCAAACCACCGAGGTCACGACGACGGCCAACCCATCCTTTCAAGGTTATTTCTTGTCCGATGTGTTCCTCACGAACACGACCAGCATACATACTACGTTTCATGTTTTCTCTCCTCTTTTATTCTGTTACTATTTTACCATAAAAGCGCAGGCTCTTCATGAAAATCAGCAGAAAAGTTTGCCAGTCTTAAAAAATCAGGTAAAGTCCCTAAAAATTAGCGCCCATACAAAAATCCGATGAAGTTCATCGGACTCTTTTATTTTGAATTTTTGCCTGCTTTACGCTTTTCAGCAATTTCGGCTGCCTTTCGAGGCAAGACAATTTCCGTTATGTAAGCCGTCCCAAAACGCAAGACACCTGCAATAGGAGCAAAGACGACTGCTAGATAGTTATGGAAGAAATCGCCTTTGAAGGCATAAGCTAGCGCCCCAATGATGAAAAATAGAACAACTGCTTGAATCACTGCTAATAAAATTACTCGTTTCATGTGACCTCCTGACTCTATTATAGCATGAGAATCATCAAAAAGCTGACTAAATTATTCAAAGCGTGGAGAGAAATACTGTAGACCAGACCTTTTCTGCTAATATAAGCCAAGCCCAAACTAAAACCAAGGCTAAAATAGACAAAAAATTGTTGCACATCACCTGGGAAATGACCTAAGGCAAACAAAACACTGGATACCAGAAGGAAAAGCAGAGTTTGTTTACTATTGTCCTGCTTAGGAAAGAGGTAGCGTGCTAACATCCCTCTAAAGATAAGCTCTTCCGTCAGAGGAGCAAAAATAACGACCGCAAAGAAGGAGAAGAGTGGTTGAGACAAGGTCAAGTCTGTCGCTATTTGCTGATTTACTGAAGGATCATCTGGCAAGAAGAATTGAACGACCAGAGATAAGAACCAAACCAAGGCAGGAAGCCAAATAAATCGGTTAAAGCCGCTCTTCTCAATATGAACAGAAGCCTTATGATACCATTTGTAAATGCCGTACACATAAACTCCAGCCAAGGCCACATAGAGCAAGGTCACAGCATAGGGTGAAGCGCCTAAGGCAAGCGACGTAGTCGCGAGCCCCTGAATGAAGCCATAGATGAATAAAAAGGATAGAATGGCTAGAAGAAACCAGCCAAGTTTTTTAAGTAGTTTCATAAAGTTCTCCTATCTTGCTTTATAACTATTTTTCAATACAAAGAGGTTCGCTATTCCTAACACAAGTACCCAGGCAAGTAACATACCGATGTTAGAAAAAGATATTTCCCCACCTTTTTTATTTAAAAGATTTACAATAGGACCGATGAACGAGTAATCCAACACTTTTTGAACCGTATCATTTTGAAGAGCAATTATAGGTAAAAAAGAGACAATTAACATAGGGAAGATACTATAAACTTGCGCTTTAGATTGAGTATCTGACACCGCACCGATTAGAAGGTTGAGAAAAATAATACTAATAGTTGCTAGGAGCAAATAGATAACATAGGCAAATAAGTAACCTGATAGATCTACTTTAAGATAGATGGGAAGTACAATCATAGCAAGTAACATTATCAGAATAGGGAGAACAAGCATACTAAAAGTATATTCTGTTGCTGTCACACCACTTAGAATGAGTGATTTAAGATTTCGTTTTTCCTTATCTTCTGCCATCATAATCGATACCATATAACCACTTCCCATGTCAAGACCATCGTCAAGCTAGCAGATAGTAAAAATAGGCTCAATTGTCCATTCTTATTTAAAAATTCATTATATAAAACAGCAATACCAAAAGGCATCAATAAAGTCGCTAACAAAGTTGAATTGCTGATAAGAACTTGTAATCTTAACCATAGTAGGGCATTTAATTTTCTAAACATCTAACTTTTCTCCTGTTAATCTGATAAAGATCTCTTCTAAAGTCGGCTCACAAGAGTGAACCACCATCAAATCTGTCGTGTCTAAATGTGGCAATTCTTCAAATGGAACTATCTGTTCTCGTCCATCTTTATAAGCTACACGTACTTTCTTATCCACATGGTACTTCTGGATAATATCTTGCGGACTTCCATACTCTATTAAATTACCCTTATTTAAAAGAGATAAGCGATCACAAAGCAGAGTTGCTTCATTCATATCATGCGTGGTCAGAAAGATAGTTGTCCCCGCATGCTTTAATTCTTGAAGTAGGGTATGAATCATCTTAGATGTTGTAGGGTCTAAGCCACTGGTTGGCTCATCAAGGAAGAGAATCTTAGGTGCATTAAGAAGGGCACGAGCCAAGAACATTCGTTGTTTCATTCCTGTAGATAGTTTTTCTGCGATAATATCTTTAGCATCTGCCAATCCAACCTGTTGAAGCACCTGAACTACTCTATCTGCCTTGAGGCCATATAACTTAGCATAGATGAGAAGATTTTTATAAAGACTCATCTTTTCATAAAAACTACTGCCATCACTCACAATACCAATTTGTTCCAAATCATTTGAGGTTAAATCTTGAGAATTCTTGCCTAGCAAAACTGTTTTACCTTGATCTGCAGCCAACTGTCCTGTTAAGACATTGATCATGGTTGTTTTACCTGAGCCAGAAGGTCCCAGAAAACCAAAGATTTCACCCTCCTTAATCTCAAAAGAAATCTGATGAAGAGCTTTTTTGCTCCCAAAACTTTTACTTACATTTTCAACACGAATCATAGAAACTCCTTTATTTGAAATAGCGTTTTACCATAGGTAACTGCATCACATTGATATAAATATGGATAGCTCCTACAAGCAAGAAGGCTAGCAGCTGAATCTCTCCTGTCAAGAAAGAAATGATAAAAAGAAAAACATATAAGACTGGTAAGACATACTGATTTAATTGGAATAAAATCCGAAAACTCTGTTCCAAATTAGCCTGACGCTCCCCTTCATCATAAGAATTTACATACTCTAAGACATCCTTTGGTGTTGAGAAAAATGCCAAATCAAACTGACGAACAATCGCAATGGTCTTAAAAAGATATTTTTGAACACTGAGAATCAGCACTAATCCCAAAAAAGAAAGAGATAAGGTTAGATTGCTTCTATTTGGTACAATCACTTCACTACCTGAGATGAAAAGAGCCAATAAAATCGCTACACTTGCAATATTAAAAGCAGTGGTTCCAAACTCGAGATTCCGATACATTTGCACATAATAGGTTTCATTCAGATCATCGTCCATTTCCTCTTGATACAAGGAATGAAATTTTCTGCTTTTCTTTAAGAAATTGAATGTCAAAAGAATGCTAATGAAACCTAACACTAAACAAATAGCTGATATCCATGGTATCAAGATTTTTACATCTAACATAATTCCGTGGGATTCGGCAACAGCCTTAAACATCCCTACAAAAATGCCAAAGAAAGCTCCCAAGACAATAGACATCAAAAATAATAACAATCCACGTTTCTTTTTCTTTTCCATATTCATTCTCCTTATTTACTTGCTAGATTTTTGGATTTCTTTTCAATCCAGTCAACGACTGGGATAAGAGCAAAGTAGGCCCAGATAAATTGGTCGCTGTAATAGAGATCAAACCATCCTAGATTTGTTCCAATTAGTAGACATAGGCTGACTAATAGAGCTATGGCAACTACATAATAAATCACTTTATACTTGTTCATCACTCGTCCTCCTCCAAGCGAAATACCGATTCGACTGTTTCGTTGAAAATTTGAGATATTTTCAGGGCAATGATAATGGACGGGGTGTACTCATCCCGTTCTAGTAGGCTAATGGTCTGTCTGGAAACCCCTGCCAGCTTGGCTAGGTCGGTTTGATTGAGACCATCGCGAGCTCGAAGCTCTTTTAGACGATTTTTTAGTTGCATGTCACACACCTACTTTCCGTCAAATTCAACAGTTTGGATATCCTCAATGCGTTGTAGTTTGAATTTTTCTTTTCCTTTTTTATTAACACGACGTAGCTTGACCCATTCCTCATCAACATCCACAACTTCCCAGTTATCTGTTCCAAAAACTTGTCCAACGATTGTCGGTGTTTTCCCAATCAATTCTTTTAATAATCTTGACATTTCTTTATTTCCTTTCTGTTTTTGCTCAATTCTTTTGATTTTATTCTCTAATTTCTTGACCCTTTGGGTATGATAGAGATAAAACATAATCACAAGAGGTACAAATCCTAATGCCCACATAATCGTTCCCTGCTCCTTTTCTCTTAACTTGATTATATTGTAACACATCTTTTTCTTTTTGACAAGCATATTTGTCAAAAAGTTTATGATTTTTGTCATTTTGCAAAAGAAAAAGGTCAGGAGTAGGTTTCTGACCAGTTTTTCTGTTATTAAAATCCTAGTTTTTCAAAGATTTCTGAGAAGTTTTGGCTGATTGTCTCAAGTGACACTTGCACTTCTTCTCGGGTTTGGTTATTCTTGACCGTCACTTGTCCGCTTTCGACTTCACTCTCTCCTAGGGTGATGAGGGTTTTAGCCACAAAGACATCGGCTGACTTGAATTGAGCTTTGAGCTTACGGTTGAGGTAATCACGCTCTGCTTTGAAACCTTGTTGGCGAAGAGCCTGTACCAATTCCAAGGCCTTGACATTTGCTCCTTCACCCAAAACTGCGATATAGACATCTAGGGCGTTTTCGATAGGGAGAGTCACACCTTGCTTTTCAAGGATGAGAAGCAGGCGCTCTACACCAAGTCCAAATCCAAATCCAGCAGTTCAGGGCCTCCAAAGTAAGAAACCAAACCATCGTAACGACCACCCGCACAGACTGTCAGGTCATTGCCCTCAATCTCTGTGATGAACTCGAAAATGGTGTGGTTGTAGTAGTCCAGACCACGCACCATATTGGTATCAATGATGTAGTCTACTCCAAGATTTTCCAACATCTGACGTACAGCATCAAAATGAGCTTGACTTTCTTCATCAAGGAAATCCAAGATAGAAGGCGCATTCTCTACTGCTACCTTGTCTTCTTTTTCCTTAGAGTCCAAGACACGAAGAGGATTTTCCTCCAAACGACGCTGGCTATCCTTAGACAAGATCTCCTTGAGCGGTGTCAAATAGTCAATCAAGGCTTGACGGTAGGCTGCACGGCTCTCAGGATTTCCAAGAGTGTTAAGATGTAATTTGACACCTTGGATACCGATTTCTTTCAAGAAATGGGCTGCCATAGCGATGGTTTCCACATCGGTAGCTGGATTGCTAGAGCCAAAACACTCAACACCAATCTGGTGGAACTGGCGCAAACGCCCTGCCTGTGGACGCTCATAGCGGAACATAGGGCCCATGTAGTAGAACTTGCTTGGCTTTTGCACTTCTGGGGCGAAGAGTTTATTTTCCACATAGGAACGGACAACGGGCGCAGTTCCTTCTGGACGGAGGGTAATATGGCGGTCACCCTTGTCATAAAAGTCGTACATTTCCTTGGTTACGATATCCGTTGTATCTCCGACAGAGCGACTGATAACCTCGTAATGCTCAAAAATGGGCGTGCGCACTTCCGCATAGTTATAGCGCTTGAAAATTTCACGGGCAAAGCCCTCAACGTACTGCCATTTGGCAGACTCAGCAGGTAAAATATCCTGCGTTCCTTTTGGTTTTTGTAATTTCATAGGGAATCCTCTTTAAACTTAATAGTCTTATTTTACCATAAATAAAGGGATTAAAACAGTGAGAAAAAATTAGGATTTAGATATCATTTTTGAGATTAATAACTGTCAAAAGAATAGCCAGCAAGGAAAGACCAACAAATAGCATCCAAGTCAACTGTATATTCCATACAGCTATAAGTGAAAAACAAGCTGTTCCCACAGGTATGGATAAGGTAAACAATAAACCTAAAAAATTACTGGTACGAGCTAGAACCTCTGGAGCTAGATTTTTCAGAGCATGGCACTAATCTTTGGTTGAACTTTACCAGACACATACAGAGTTGAACATAGAAATAGTAAACCAAGTACGACTTGATTGAATAAATTAGCTAGACCAACTAGACTGAGTCCTACGGTCACCCACATCATCAATCTAGGCAAGGACTGCTTCCCAAAATAATCATTGCCCGTAAGGCTACTGATGATGATTTCTAACAAAGCACAGAATTGACTGATAAATAATGCCTCTGTGTAAGAAAAGTCCAAAAGAGAATGGCTCAAAAAGAAGATGTTATAGATGCTTCCTAAAGCGCCACCCAAGGCATTGATAAGCAAGACAGCAAAGAGCATAAAACCAAAGTTTTTCTGTCCACTTTTAAGAAAAACGAGACGTAAATTTCGGTAAATTGTTAGGAACTGGTCTTTGATAGAAAGCTTCTCATTTTTTAGGTTTTCACCATCAGCAGATGACATTGACAGGCTCAATTTGCTTTTTCCTAAAAAGAGAACAGAGGCTGATACTAGGAAAAAACAGGCATTGATTCCCGCAACGAGGGAAAAATTGTTGACCGATAGCCCTAAGAGCCAGACTCCGAAAGCTTGACCACCAATAGCTGAAATATAGGTGATGAATTGGGAAAAAGAGTAAGCCTCCATCAAATCATTTTCAGCTACTTTTTCCTTAATAAGAGGCATGCGCAAGCCACCTGCAAAATCACTGATGACATCACTAATGACATTGATTAAACACAGGCTAGAAAAGGCAAAGAGACTAGCTTGCTGGACAACTAGGGCTGCCAGAAAAAATAAAACCGCCTGAAACAAACCGCTATAGACCATCCATTTGACCTTGTCCCTTGTGTAATCTGCCCGAATCCCTACAAAAACTGTAAAGAGAGTCGGAATAATCATGACAATATTCGCCATAGCAACAGCAAAGGAGGCCTGTGGCAGGGTCGATGCATAGACGATAAAGACCAGGTTGAAAATCGAAGCACCAAAAGCATTGAAGAAGCGTGACAAAGTCAAGAGTCGATAAGCTGGATTTCTAAACAATAGTTTCATAGATAATCTCCCTTCTTGTTCGAACTTCTATATGAAGTATGACTATAGTATAGCACTTAGAAATTTGAGAGGGAGAACTCTTGAATATATGCAACAAATAAAATGAGCAAAAAGAAACGATAAAACTGCTTTACTGACCTGAGAGAGCCCTACAGTTCTATCGCTTCAAATTTCAAATAATTTTCTTAGTTTGCAGATATTCAACAATCGGTCGTTTTTCTATAGTATTCGGCAGATTTATTACAACCAAGCATCTCAAAAATACGGACAGCATCTTCCATCTTTTTCTGACCTTCCTTGACTCTACCTTGCTTGCTATCAAAGAGACCTTCAGCCCACAAATAGACAATTCGGAAATAGGTTTCATTTTCATTGTAGAAATGCTCTTCGATAACACGTTTAAAATAAGAGGCATTGGTAAATTCTTCACACTCAATGCTGACTAAAAAACCATTCAATAGTATAGTGTGAAAAAGGTTTCGATTGCCAGACATTTCCATTAGGAAATCAGATTTACGTACCATCTCTCTAACATACCTAGTGAAAAGAGAAACAGATAGAAATGGTGAACTGACTGAAAATAAATTGAGTTCATAGATTCCCCAAATCTCGGTAGAAAACAGGTAATCATGAAGGACTTTCCCTTCCTCTGCTGTTAACTCTACCCTTTCATCCAGACTCTTCATATAAGACTTGATAATAATGGCATTCAGAATATGTTTCTGTTTGTTTTGAGAATGCGCATGCTTTTGATACTCCTTGCGATACAAGTCCTCAAGAGGAGCTATATTCTTTGGATCCAAGACATCTATGATTTCTTTTCTCAACTCAGAATCTGTATCATACTGAAAACCTCTCGCCAGAAAGAGGATTTCCTCTACACTGGCAGATATATTTTCTAGGGCAAATAAAAACTTTTCCACCGAAAGCTCACTCTGACCAGTTTCAAAGCGAGATAACATAGACGGCGAAAATTGTCCCCCAGTTGCTTGTCTCAGCGAGATATTTCTTGACTCTCGTAATTGTCTAAAGACTTTTCCAATCTGCTCCATAGGCATCCCCTTGATTCCGTATTTTCTTCATTTTATCATATTTTTCAGAAAATTCATCAAAAACTTGCCAAATTGTCAGAATTATGAGAAAATAGAGGATATTTATCACGTGGAGGGACTGTAATGAGAGAGGATATCAAAATCAATGACCGCGCTTTGGCCTTGCAAGACCAAATTATCGAAAAACTAGAGAAGGTTTTTGATACAGATGTGGAATTGGATGTTTACAATCTAGGGCTGATTTATGAAATCAATCTGGATGAAACAGGTCTCTGTAAGATTGTCATGACCTTCACTGACACAGCCTGCGATTGTGCCGAAAGCTTGCCTATCGAAATCGTGGCAGGTCTGAAACAAATCGAGGGTATCGAAGATGTCAAGGTTGAAGTTACCTGGTCGCCTGCTTGGAAGATTACACGAATCAGTCGCTACGGCCGTATTGCCCTTGGACTACCACCTCGTTAATACTCTTCAAAAATCTCTTCAAACCACGTCAGCGTCGGCTTGTCGTAGATATGGTTACTGACTTCGTCACTTCTATCTGCAACCTCAAAACAGTGTTTTGAGCAACCTGCGCCTAGCTTTCTAGTTTGCTCTTTGATTTTTATTGAGTATAAGCAGGCAAATCACTTTTGAAGATGAAAAGAAGCAAGCCGAGATTGGCTTGCTTTTTAAGTTTATTTTTTACCTGACTTGTCCATATTCCAGAAGTCTGTCACAGCTCCGCGTGAAGCAGATGATACGATGTGAGCGTATTTACCGAGGACACCACGACTGTAAAGTGGTGGCAAGGTTGTTTCTGCCTTGCGTTTTTCAAGTTCTTCTTCGGATACTGCCATGGAAATTTCTTTGGTATCTTGGTCAACCGTAACGATATCGCCTGTACGGAGGTAGGCAATCGGTCCACCATCCTGAGCTTCAGGAGCGATATGTCCAACAACCAGACCATAAGTACCACCAGAGAAACGTCCATCCGTCAAGAGGGCAACCTTGTCTCCTTGACCTTTACCAACAATCATTGATGAAAGTGAGAGCATCTCAGGCATACCAGGACCACCCTTAGGTCCAACGAAACGAACAACGACTACATCGCCATCAACGATTTCATCTGTCAGAACGGCCTGAATAGCATCTTCTTCTGAGTCAAAGACCTTAGCTGGACCAACGTGACGACGGACCTTAACACCTGATACCTTGGCAACCGCACCGTCAGGAGCAAGGTTCCCGTTCAAGATGATAAGCGGACCGTCTGCACGTTTTGGATTTTCAAGTGGCATGATAACTTTTTGACCTGGTGTGAGGTCTGCAAAGTCAGCTAAGTTCTCAGCGACTGTCTTACCAGTACATGTGATACGGTCCCCGTGAAGGAAACCATTCGCCAACAAGTACTTCATAACCGCAGGCACACCACCGACTTCGTAGAGATCTTGGAAGACATACTGACCAGATGGTTTCAAGTCAGCCAAGTGAGGCACACGTTCTTGAATCGTATTGAAGTCCTCAAGTGACAAGTCAACATTTGCGGCATGGGCAATGGCAAGCAAGTGAAGAGTGGCATTTGTAGAACCACCGAGAGCCATCGTTACAGTGATGGCATCTTCAAAGGCTTCACGAGTCAAGATATCTGATGGTTTGAGACCAAGTTCCAACATCTTAACAACAGCACGTCCTGCTGCTTCGATGTCTTCTTTCTTGTCAGCAGATTCAGCTGGGTGAGATGAAGAACCTGGCAAACTCATACCCAAGACTTCGATAGCTGTCGCCATGGTATTAGCTGTATACATACCACCACAACCACCAGGGCCAGGGCAGGCATTACATTCAAGACGTTTCACGTCCTCAGCTGTCATATCACCGTGATTCCATTTTCCGATACCTTCAAAGACAGAAACCAAGTCGATATCTTTACCATCAAGATTTCCAGGTGCAATAGTACCACCATAGGCGAAAATAGCTGGAATATCCATATTGGCAATAGCAATCATAGAACCAGGCATGTTCTTGTCACAGCCACCGATAGCGACGAAGGCATCCACATTGTGACCACCCATAGCCGCCTCGATTGAGTCCGCAATGATATCACGAGATGTCAAAGAAAAACGCATCCCAGGCGTTCCCATAGCAATCCCGTCCGCTACAGTGATAGTCCCAAACTGCACAGGCCAAGCACCTGCCGATTTGACACCTTCTTTGGCTAATTTCCCAAAATCATGCAAGTGGATGTTACATGGTGTATTTTCCGCCCAAGTCGAAATCACGCCCACAATCGGTGTCTCAAAGTCCTTGTCTGTCATACCAGTCGCACGAAGCATGGCACGGTTTGGTGATTTTACCATACTGTCATAAATGCTACTGCGGTGACGTTTATCTAATTCAGTCATTTGTTCCCTCCCATTTCAGTTTTTACTATTATAGCACATTTTAAAAGCAATGAACAGAAGAAAATCCTTGAATTTTCAGAAAATTCTATATACATATGAAATATTTAAAACTAAAAACAACAAAGCGGATTAGTGCACTTTCTGATGACCAGAATATGCTTTTTAATCCGCTTTCTTTAAATAACGTACTGTAATTGTTACAAAAATTCTTTCAGAACAGTGTATTTAACATCTATCTTGCATTATAAATTTCTAGAACCTTCTCTTTTATATTCGATTCACTCAAACCATATTCATTAAGAAGATAATCCATTTTCCCTACTTGACCGAATCTTTCTTGAACACCCATCCGATGAATTTTTGTCATTCCATCATCAGAGAATAATTCACATAAAGCACTGCCAATTCCACCTATCTGATTGTGGTTTTCTACAGTAAATATAGTTTTTCCACTTAACATTGTTTTTATCTGTTCTGGTATCGGTTTGATTCTAAATAAATCTATCACACCTACTGAATAACCTAATTTAGACAGTTCATCTGCAACTCGAATACTTGGAGCAACCATTATACCAGAAGCAACGATTACAACATCTTCACCATGCCTTAACTCAATGTAGCCTTTAGAAAAATCTTCTCCACCTTGATACACAGGAACTGGAGCTTTTCTAATTGTTCGAATATATTTTAGTCCTTTTAAGTCTAATGTCTGGTTCAATATTTCACGAAATTGGATATCATCAGTTGCTTCAAAAATGATCGATTTAGGAATTAAACGTAACAATCCAATTTCTTCAAATGGCATATGTGTCCCACCATTCATTTCTGCAGTTACTCCTGCATCTGATCCAATCACAGTGGCATCCAATTGTGCGTATCCAAGAGAAATAAATAATTGATCAAATACTCTTCGTGAAGCAAAAGGACCAAATGTATGAAGATAAGGTCTAAACCCCTGAATAGACAAGCCTGCTGCAAGGCCGACCATTTCTGCTTCCATAATCCCAACATTCACATAACGGTCTCCAAAGTCCTTTTCAAGATTATTAGTAGCCATCGAACTTGACAAATCGGCTTCTAAGACTACTATATCAGAATAACTTTGATTAGCCTCTAAAAGGAAGTCTCTATATACATGCCGTAATTCTTTCGTACTTCTCATCATTCTGTTTCCTCCAATTCCTGACTTAATCTTTCTACAACTGAAGTTAACATTTGTTTCTCCTCTACAGTAGGGCGAAGATGATGATTTGATTTCATTTCTTCCAGCTCTTGAACCCTTGACCTTTAATAGTATCTAATACAATACACTTAGACGATGAATCATTTGACTGTTTTAATCGGACAATCCCTTCATAAATTTCTCTAATATCTGAACCATTGACCCTAATGGATTCAAATCCAAATGCTGAGAATTTTTCTACGAAATCACCTGGATTACAAATATCCTTTGTAAAACCATCTAATTGTTTTTTGTTATCATCAACAAATACAATTAAGTTGATAACTGTTGATGAGAAGCAAACTGTATAGCCTCCCAACATTGTCCCTCATTTAACTCACCATCTCCAACAATAGCATAAGTATAAAAGGGACTCTTTCTTATTCTCTGACCATATGCAAGTCCAGTTGCAACACTAATTCCTTGTCCTAAAGAGCCCGTTGTCATATCTATGCCTGGCGTTAGATTTCTATCAGGATGAGACGGTAATTTAGTTCCATTTGTATTTAAAGAATATAAGAATTCTTTGTCAAAGAAACTATTCAAATAGAGTGTACTGTATAGAGCTGGTCCTCCATGACCTTTTGATAATATGAAATAATCTCTATCTCGTGCTGCAAATATTTCTGGAGTCATTGGCATTATTTCACCATAAAGCACTGCTAAAACTTCTACTATAGACAGACTTCCTCCGTAATGTCCGAATCCAAGATGATTCAATGTTCTAAGAGTATTTAATCGGATGTTAGTCGCAAATTTTCTTAACTCATCTTCTCTATTTTCACTTAAAATCATCCCTTACTCCTCCTTTGCAGATGGCTTTTTAATAAAGGATACTCCAAACATAACTGCTAGAATAAGAACAAGACCAATCACAATGCCTGCTTGTGAACCAAATTGATTTAACATTCCTAAAATAATTCCTGATAGACCAAAATCTGCATCTGAGAAAGTTGATCCTTGGAAACCAAGTCCTCCCAAAACTGGCATTAAAAAGACTGGAAGAAAACTGATTAAAATACCTTGTAAAAATGCTCCAATAGTGGCTCCACGAACACCACCAGATGCATTCCCAATGACACCTGCAGTCGCTCCACAGAAGAAATGAGGCACAACGCCTGGTAAGATAACAACCGTTCCTGAAGCAATCATAATTGCCATACTTACTAAACCACCAACAAAACTAGAGATAAATCCAATTAGAACTGCATTGGGTGCATAAGTATAAACAATCGGACAATCCAAAGCAGGTTTTGAATTAGGTACAAGACGCTCTGAAATACCTTTAAAGGCTGGAACAATTTCACCCAAAATAAGGCGAACACCTGCTAAAATAACAAATACCCTGCTGCAAATTGACCTGCTAATTGTAAAGCATAAACTAGACCACTTGTACCACTACTGATTTCTTTTTCTATATATTCCCTGCAAAGATAGCTACAATAATGTAAATAACTGCCATGGATAAAGTAATACTAACAGTGCTATCACGTAAAAAAGCTAAACTCTTTGGAAATTTAATGTCCTCTGTTGATTTTGATTTGTCACCGATAAGGCTACCAGTAAAACCACTCAACCAATATCCCAAAGAACTGAAATGACCTAAAGCCACCTTGTCATTTCCAGTTAATTGAACCATATATTTTTGCACAAATGCTGGGGAAATACTCATAATAATACCGAGTGCTAATCCTCCTAGTAAGATAAGAGGCAAGCTAGTAAAGCCAGCAACTGATAAAATGACCGCAATCATACACGCCATATATAGAGTGTGGTGCCCTGTTAAAAAGATATATTTAAATCGAGTAAAACGAGCGATTAAGATATTGAACACCATGCCTGCAAACATAATCATTGCAGTAGCTGAGCCATATGTTGTTAAAGCTACAGCTACAATTGCTTCATTATTCGGCACAACGCCAGATAAATGAAAAGCATGTTCAAACATGGTACCAAATGGATTCAAAGAATTTTGTACAATTCCTGCACCACCAGATACAACTAAGAAACCAACAAAGGTCTTAATTCCACCTTTAATAATATCAGGTAATTTCTTCTTCTGAAGAACTAATCCTAAGATTGCAATTAAAGCTACTAAAATAGCTGGTGTACTAACAATATCCAATATGAACTTCATCATGACGCTAGCCTCCTATATAAGTCCTTTTTCTTCACAAATTTTAGTAATTAATTCTCGTAGTTCGTCCATATCAATAATACTATTTAAGATACGAACATCTCCAAGATGACTAGCTGAATCAGCTAGATCACGACCAACAATCCAAATATCAGCTGCATTTGGATCTGCTCCACCTAAATCATAATGTTCAACTTCTACATCCGAAACATTCAAATCACTCAATACAGATTCAATATTCATCTGTACCATAAAACTTGAACCTAATCCTGAACCACAAGCTGTACCAATTTTTAACATTATCTAATCCTCCTGTTTAATTATCATTTTAATGTCATCATAGTTTTTTGATGATATTAAAGTTTGAACATGATTTTTATCTCTTAAAATTGTTGTTAAATGTGACAAAGCCTTTAAATGACTCTCATTATCAATGGCTGCAATACAAATCAACAATCTTACCTCTTGTTCTGGATTGTCCAATAAATAAATCGGTTCTTCCAAAACTAACATTGACATTCCTATTTCATTCACACCTTCATCTGGCCGAGCGTGAGGAATTGCTACTCCCTTCCCTAAATTAATAAAAGGCCCAAACTCTTCTACTTTTCGAATCATTGCCTCAGGATAGTTCTCAGTTACCTTATGTTGATCCAAAAGCGGTTTAGCTGCTAAACGAATCGCCTCCTTCCATCCTAATTTTTGCGAACTAACCTGATAGGTTTCTTTGGTAATAAGTTGTTCTAGCACTGGTACAATTTCCTTTCTATCATTTTTTTGATAAAGATAATTCTTTAACGCCAATCTTAATTCCAATTCTTGTGTAATAATTCCATATCTTTTGACAATATTCAGGATTTGTTCAATCTCAAAATCTCCATACTCTAAATTCGGAAAATCTTTTAACACTAGTTCTACTAGTTGTATTGCTTGCTCTTCAGTCATCATAACCGAAACTAGATAATTTGGCTTTTCTGTCTCCACCTTTATGGTAGAAAAAACCATATCATAGTCACTACTAGCTTTCACCTGTAAATCATCAATCTTTGAGGTTCCTATAAACTCAATTTGAGGAAATAATGCTAATAGATTCTCTTTTAACATCAATGAAGAACTAACACCATTAGGACAAATGATTGCTGCTTTATACCATTTTTGAGGCAAAGTATCTGCTTTCTTTAAATAACCTCCGAAATGGATAACAAAATATGCTGTTTCACTATCAGGTATGGGATTGTCAATAGCGTCCATCAAGGGCATCAAAGAATCTTTGACTAATTCAAATAAATCAGGATAATGTTCTTTAACATGCAATACATATTCATTTGAACTAGGTAGGCCGAACTTTAGTCTATAGTAAGCCGGTATAAGGTGGCGGCGAAGATTTTCTCTCAATCCTTCCCTTTGTTTAAAATGTAACAAAGAAATATCTTCCATTCTACTTATAATAGCCTCTGTTAATTGATTAAAGTAAACCGGAGCAACATCTACTTCACCTTCAAAGCAACTTGATAATAAAACTGTGATATAGCGATAATCATCCTCAGAAAACACCGTATCTATAATTCCCAAATCAACCACTGTATCCAATAAAATAGTGGTTATATCTTGAATAACAGGAGATACTAATGTCTCTGAAAGACATACTCTTTCAACATCCCTTTGATACCTACACAGAATGAATACTAAACCGAAAAGGCAAACTTTTAATTGATTAACAATAGGTACTAGCTGTAGCTTCTCATAATAATCTTTAACTACCTGATTTATCAAATCATAAGTTAATGAATACCCCCAACTGGATAAAACATAATCCAAACCCCAAATCCCTATGGAGGATTCCAGCAACTCACTAACCATTTGAAAAGCTAAGCGGTGCTTATTCCACTCTGAACCGTGTAAAGTATAACCTTTTGCTCTACTGTACCCTAGCTCCAAATCATTATCTAACATAATCTTTCTTAATGATTGAATATCAGATAAGGTTGTATTCTTACTTACTTTCAAAAAGTCTTGGTAATGATTATTCGATATAAAATCTAATCGGCAAAAAGTGTAAAGATAGATTAAAGCTAAGCGAGTCGACTTTGGTAAAACCAATTCATCCGACTTAATAATATCTGTCAAAGACTGCTTCGTACGATTTGATAAACTATAGCGACCTTGTTTTTTATCCAGCACTATCCCTTTATTAGCTAGATAAGGCACTAAATAATCTATTCCTTCTTTGACTTCCTTTATAGGTAAGCTCACCTTAACAGATAATTCATATAATGATAGCTCACAATGATCCATCAAAGTCATCAAAATAACTAGTGCTCTATAATCAAACATTTCTCTTCCTTTCTAACTACAATTATAGTGTAAAAATTATAAGAATAAAAGAGTATTTGAGCACAATATAATCTCACCTTTTAAAAGAAATTATTGGGCTGAAAGTTTTTAGTGATTATTTTCAACTTTCTATTGACTTTTAAAAACAAAGTGATATCATTTAGATATCAAATAATGGGAATGGTTGAAACGACACTGGAACGGCTCAATGAAGGGGAATTGGTAGAGATTGACGAAGAACGAAAAGCTCATGGTTTCAAATCTCCTTGTCGTTCTTTGTGGCAATCATGATGCACAACCAATTGTCAACACGGGAAGTCTTTACTAAAGATGGTTGAAGCTAAAAAAAAGCAGATCCCCCTTCGACTCTCAACAAAGTTATACGCTGCACTCACATCATGGGCAGAAGATGACTTTCGTTCAGTCAATGGGCAAATCGAATATCTCCTCACAGAATGTGTCAAACAACGGAAGAAAGACGGAAAATACGTATCAGAAACCATTGACGAACCATTTGAAATTGATATTTAACACCTTCTCCTGTCTGCTAGGTCTGACAGGAGAATTTTTTCATCTTTTTTTGTCAAGTAACTTTACTTTACAAAAAAAATGTGTTATCCTAGTATGGTTGATGAAAATCAGTAGATTGAATCGAATATAAATACCTAAAGGAGAAATCAAAATGGCAGTACCTGCACGTCGCACTTCAAAAGCGAAGAAAAACAAACGTCGTACACACTACAAAGTAACAGCTCCATCTGTAAACTTTGACGAAACTACTGGAGATTACTCACGTTCTCACCGTGTATCACTTAAAGGATACTACAAAGGACGTAAAATCGCTAAAGCTGCATCAGCTGAATAATAGAAGGGAGATACCATGCGCGTAAATATTACACTTGAACACAAAGAATCTGGTGAACGCTTGTACCTTACTTCTAAAAACAAACGTAACACTCCAGACCGTCTTCAATTGAAGAAATACTCACCAAAACTTCGCAAACACGTTGTGTTTACAGAAGTGAAGTAAGCATTCAATACGAATCAATACAGAAGAAAAACGCTGATTCAAGCGTTTTTTCTTTTTGTTAATTTCAGTACATTGCAATGAGAATCATTCGAATGACTACATTATTGATAATATTTGTTAAGCCATCAAAAGTAATTAACATTTCATAACGAGTAATCCTATTTAAACTCGTCTCACTATCTATTTTTTCTTATCTCTGTGTTATAATGAAATAAAACAAACATTTATATTCCGTTTTTAGCATCTCATTAAAATTGTTCAACATTAATCCTTTCAATCTATACTTAATGAAGATACACACTTTTAATCAAACTTAAACTCTAAAAATATTTACATTACTATTTTAAAAAATATCATAAAATCAAAGATTTAAATTGACAATCCAGTTTACTTTTTTACTTGATTTTCATATACTTGTCAATATACCTTAGAAATATAATTCAAGTACAGGTTATAGTCACTCACTACATTGGCTTTCTATAATAAAAATATTGAGAAAAAATTTTAATAGGAATTATAAACATGAATAATACATTTAAAAACATACCTAAACCCTATTTACCAGAAAAACTTCCATTTGACTATACTTCAATATATACAGATCCACAAATAATTAGATTAGTTTCTAAAGCAGGTATAGCTATTGGAACCTATGAAGGATTTTTATCATCTATTATCAATCCAATGCTACTAATTTCACCATTGCTCAGCCAAGAAGCCGTCCTTTCCTCAAAACTTGAAGGTACTCATGCAACTCTAGAAGACCTACTAAATTACGAAGCAGGTAATAAGGTTGATATAGAACGTGATGAACTACATGAAATTATTAATTATCGAAAAGCACTTTTTTATGCTCTCGAAAATATTACTACAATTAATGACAATAACTCTAGAGGGTTACCATTATCTAATAGAATAATAAAAGAGATGCATAAAATTCTATTGGATAACGTTAGAGGAAGCAGCAAGAATCCAGGAAATTTTAAAAGAACTCAAAATTACATTGGAAGTAGAGCAACTATCTCTTACACACCAGTTCCGCCAGAACAAACTACGGAGTATATGTCCAATTTAGAACAATACATGCATCATGATGATTTAGACTTATTAGTTCAATCAGCTATTGTACATGCTCAATTTGAAATGATTCATCCATTCGAAGATGGTAATGGTCGAATAGGAAGATTGTTAATCCCACTGTTTCTTTACTACCAAGAATTGCTATCTTATCCTACATTTTACATGAGTTCATATTTTGAAAGTGATCGATCACTATATATCTCTCATTTATCAAACATCTCTAAAAATAATAACTGGAAAGATTGGTTTAAATACTATTTGGAAGGAGTAATTTTCTCAGCAGAAGAGAGTACAAAAAAGGCACAGGATATCTTAAACCTTTATAATAAGATGAAAGAAGAAATAATACCAAAATTGAATTCTGTCTCTGGTATTCAACTTCTTGATTTCATTTTCTCTTCTCCAATTTTTAAAGCAAAACAAGTCAGCAAACACCTTAGTATCTCTGAACGTACTGTATATACATTATTAAATAAATTAATTGATGAAGAATTTCTTTCAACAGACTCTGCTCAAAGAAATCGTACTTACTTTTGTCCACACCTGCTAAGAATAGTTCAATAATTTTATATTGAAGCTCATCTTCGTTTTGCTTCACTTCTACTTTCTTTCGTGAAGTAAAAACGGATTTGCTTCATTAAAGAAAGATTAGGTGAAGCAAATCCCGTTTTTACTTCACGAAAATAATACACACTTTACTTATTTTGTTTTAGAAAAATAACATCACTTCTCAAAAAGTTAGTCATTATCTTTATGTTAAGGATTAAATTCTGTATTTGATAGGACTGAATCCTTTTAGTTTAGTTCTAATTCGATTTTTACTTAAATAATCAATAACAAAAATGACAATAGATTTTCTACTGTCATTTTATTTTTCTAAATTTTTAGCAGAGTATTCTCACAAGTCTCTAAATCTCTTTCAACTTTTCGAGATAGGCGGTTAATTCTGCTTGGGCTTCTGGTGTTGTGCCTACTAGTTGGCTGCGCATGTGTGCGAGTCTGGCTTCTACCTCTCCAATCTCTTTATCAATCTCTGCGAGCTGGTCTGCGAGGTCGGCTAGAGGAACAACGGGTTCTTCCTCAAAGGTATCGACATAGCGTGGAATGTTGAGGTTATAGTCATTTTCGACAATTTCTTCAAAGCTGGCTAGATGAGCAAACTTCTCGACATTCTCGCGTTTTTGATAGGTCTCCAAAATCTTGGCAATATGGTCTTCGGTCATATTGTTTTGATTTTTCCCTTTTTCAAACTCTTTTGAAGCATCGATAAAGAAGACATCCTTATTGGTGCGATTCTTTTTAAGGATAATAATGGTTGTCGGAATAGAGGTATTGTAGAAGATATTTGCTGGCAAGCCGATAACTGTATCAATAGCGCCTTCTTCTAGCAGGTGCTGGCGAATCTTCTGCTCGGCTGCTCCTCGGAAAAGGACTCCGTGGGGAAGGACAATGGCCATGACCCCATTATGCTTGAGGTGGTAAAAGCCGTGAAGAAGGAAGGCAAAATCTGCTTTTGACTTAGGTGCAAGAACTCCATAACTTGAAAAGCGAGGATCTTGCAGGAAGCCACTATCTGCTGACCACTTCAGTGAATAGGGTGGGTTCATCAAAACCCCATCAAAGTCTGTTGGCTCGGTAGTCGGCCAATCTTCATCTAGGTATCGTGGTTACTGAGGTGATAGTTCTCAATCGCGACCCCATGAAGCATCATATTCATGCGAGCAAGGTTGAAGGTCGAAGTAATCAACTCCTGACCGTAGTAAGAAATCGTCGAAGCTTCCTTACTATAGCGCTTGGCATTGAGCAAGAGAGATCCAGAACCCATGGTCGGGTCGTAAACTGACATCCCCTTTTGATGTTCCCGCCCTGCAAAGACAATCTGGGTCATGAGGTGAGAGACTGCTTGAGGTGTATAGAACTCTCCAGCCTTTTTCCCAGAATCACTGGCAAACTGGCCAATCAAGTACTCATAAGCATCACCCAAGATATCACCAGCATGACCAGACACATTGAGGTCGTTGAGCTGTTTCATAACCTCAGAGATGGTCTTGTTTTGCTTTTGTGGGGTGTTTCCTAGCTTTTTCGCATAGAGGTCGATATCTTCGAAGAGATTTTCAAATTTTTCATTGGCCTGCTCGATATCACGGAAACTTTGGGCTAGGGATTCTAGTTGGAAGGTTCCTTCATGGATAGACTGAACCAGCTTGGTGAAGGTTAGAGAAGGCTCAATCACATAGCCCAACTCGTCATTTAAGACCTCGATGAGGTCTTCACGGACATCTGCATCCGCAAAGTTTTCCTCGTAGAGAAGCTGGGCTTGCTGGAAGGACTCAAAGGGCTCGTCCAAATTATCGCAGACGGATTGGAGGATGTTGTCGGATAGATATTTGTAGAAAATCAAGCCCAAGAGGTAGGACTTATATTCATTGGCTTCCATCTGGCCACGCAGGATATCTGCCGCATTCCAGAGGGATTGGTAGAGTTCTCTTGATAAATCTGTTTGTGACATAGGGTCTCCTATCAATTTCTACTTTCATTCGTTTGGTGTAACTTTTTATGGTCTCGGTATCGTATGGAATTGAACACGACCTAAAAGCTGGGTAAAAAGATAAACTGTCTAGTCTTCATCGAAGACTGTCCCAGTTTCCTATTTTTATTAGCTTTTGACGGTCTTTGTATCTTATATAATTGAACACGACCTAAAAGCTGGGTAAAAAAGATAAACTGTCTGGTTTTCATCGAAGACTGCGCCAGTTCCCTATTTTTACTGGGCTTTTGACGGTCTTTGTATCTTATATAAACATTTTTCTGAGTAGGGTTTGTTTGCTTTCTTTGAGCTGGTTAACTTTTTCCTCTTGCTTGGCAATGGCCTTGTCTAGGTCTTGGAAGAAAGAACCGATGACTTCTTGTTCAGGGAGAGTGGGTACCATAGTCTTAATATTTGAAAAGTCACTTTTATTAATAATTTGCATCGTTCCTGCACCTGCTACACTGAGCATGTATCTTGACCAAATTTCAGATTGTGTTAATAAAAAATACGATGAATATTTTTCACTAGGCGTCAATGAATTAATTTGTTGATTAAAAGCCGAATCAGTTCTAACTAATGTATTTTTCCCAATACTCGCAATACATGTTACCAATATTGAACCAGACTTAGCAATTCTAGCTTTGGATTTACCTACTTCTGATAATTGTTTTGAGGTCGTTTGAAGCACCAATGAATTAATATCAGTAGGTGTGACCCATGGAAATCCATTTTTTTCGTAATTATCTTCTTCATTAGTAGGCGGAGTATTACCCGTTTGAATTTCACCAATTCCCCCAACTTCACTTCCTTCCACTCATCTTCAAATCCTGCGAAGCGAAGGGCTGGTTTGGTTTGTCCTTTGGCTGAGAAGAGGAGCTTGAGGTAAGTTTTCTTCTGCTCTTTGAGCACCTCTAACTTACGCTGTTGAAGGCTAATAAGCTGGTCAATATCTTGGAAGAAAGAACCAATGGCAGTTTGCTCGGAGAGGAGGGGAGGGAAATATCTGTCTCTAAAATATTCTTATTGTATAATCTTTTTATTGTAGTTCCTTCAATTCCTGACCAAGATACAATCTTATAAAAAGCTTTAAGAAACTTGTTGTTAATTTTACCATGGTGATTCAACCAAACAATATTTGAATCTTGGTAGTAAGCTTCATCTCCATCGTACTCAACAACGCGGCCAATACTTCCTGAAGCAGATAACAGTAAATCTCCTCTTTGAGGATAAGCAAATTTTGTTTTATATTCTTCAAATTTTTCTCTAGTTATATAAGTATCAGCTTCCCCTCCAAAAGTACCAATTTTGAAAAAAGGAATTTCAAACTCCGCAGAAGTTTCCTCTTTGAAAATCCTCCTACACATTTCAACTGACCCAAGATTTCCCAACTTCTTCTCTTCCCAAACTTCAGTATACCCCGTAAAGCGATAACTTGGTTTTTTTGTCATATTACTCCTCCAACTATTTCATCTTTATTTGTATCTATAAATTGCAATTGATAAGCTTTACGAGCCCCCCATGCCTTAAGTGTTTTCTTAATAGTATATTCATTCTGCTTATCGAACTGGTCTACATAAATGCTCACATCCTGTCTGTTTAAAAATTTCTTTAAAGTACGGAGCATCCACTCCATCCTCATCCCGAATACCAAAACCAATGAAGTAGATTTCTTTGATAGAGCTTAAACTTTTGAAAAACTGTATATTATTAGTTAATATACTATCAACTGGTTTCTTTAACTTATTAACAACTTCTTCCATATATGCTCCTACATCTAGAGGATTGAAATCACTTACTTCATCATCAAAACCATGTCCAAAAATAAATTTTTCCCCACCAATAACTCCATGTAAATGAAAAACTTGCTCTTCAGGAATTCTATATAAATCCTCTAACGTTTTTGTATAATTGAAATTTAGAAATGTTGCATCAGAGTTTTTCAAAACTGTAGCTTTTAACAATTTATAACACGAATTTTCACCATTTCTAAGAATTCTATCAGTCCATTCAAAATATGTTTCTTCTATCCACAATTTAAATAATTTATTTAAAGAATATAATACATATTTAGCTAGAGTTTCTCCTATTTCATTAGCATTACTAGCCATTATACTGCCATCCAAATCTCTAGCGTTATATATACAATCTGTATTAACAATAGACACTTCATTAAAATCTGCTAATTTCTCTTCAAAATCAGACCAAAATTTCTCAGTTTCCGTAATTTGACTCATTAGCTGATACAGTAACTTATACAAAATTACATCATCTGGATATAGATCTCCTCCATCTGGTGCCATTTCCATTTCAGGTATGGTATCATCATCAATTTCTTCTAGCAATATTTCTTTATCAATTCTATTTAGATATAATTTTATGGCATTTTCACTTTGCAACGACTCTAACAGTTCATCTTTTCCATAAGCCTGCTGATAAACAAACTTCTTGAAATATAGATAATTCGTCTTCAAATCATGCGCCATATCAAAACCATTTCCGATAATAAATAATTTCTCCACTCTATCCCCCTTTCTATTACTCCATTTTCTTATTTCTACACTTTAGGTTTTCTCTTTTTGATTTCTATTCTTCAATTTTACCTATTTTTACACTTTAGGATTGCCATCTATCATTTCTATTGTTCAATTTTGGCCATTTTTTCACTTTAGATAGGAAACTATGCTATTCTATTCTTCAATTTTGCCTATTTTGAAACAATAGATAGGCTTATTTTGTGATATAATGTTAAAAAACGTTGAAATGCGAGGATGACTACATATGAACTATAGAGAACTTAGAAAAATCTACTACAGTCATCGTGACCAGTATGAGGAAGAGTATCAACTACGCTTACAAGGATACAGTTCCATTAGAACATCTCTTTATCCTCATTTAATGCAACGCGATACTGTCAAAACAAGTCAATACCCTTTATTTGTAACCCTACATCTAGGGATTTCCCAACTGATGGAAACTATTTCACAGCAGTCTCAACGAATTAGTGAAATAGCTGATACCCTCCCTAAGATTGCCCACGATCAGTTTTATAAAGAACAGCTCTACCAATCGATTATTTCCACAAATGAAATCGAAGGTATCCATACAACTCGTAAAGAGTTGGTCGATGTGGAGAAACTCTTAGAGGAAGACCCCTATAAGACCGAACAAATCAAACATCTTTCCACCTTGCGAATGTACCAACAAATCCTTAAGGATGAATTTCTCCAAATCCAATCTCTTGAAGATATCAGAGGGATTTATGACCAATTAACACAAGGAGAAATCTCGCCAGAGGATGAACTCGATGGAGAGTTTTTTAGACAGAAATCGGTCTTTATCCAAGACGACAAGACTGGCAAAGTCATCTATATCCCACCTCAAAAGGAGGAACAGATTCAGGTCATGCTGACAGAGTGGATTCGTTTTATCAACGACCATTCTATCCCAAACCTTGTCAAGGCTTGTGCTGGACACTATTTTTTTGAAAATATACATCCCTTCTATGACGGTAACGGTCGGACAGGACGCTATATCCTTGCCAAGTACTTGTCTAGAAAACTCGATAAATTTTCAGGGTTAGTTTTGTCCCAACAAATCAATCACCATAAGCAAGACTATTATAAGGCTTTTAGGAATACTGGCGATCATCTCAACCGTGCCGATGCTACCTTCTTCGTTGAAACCTTGTTGACTTTTATCAAGGAAGGACAGGAAAATATTATCCAAACCCTCCTTGAAAAACAAGAGCAACTGAATCGCTATAAAGTTAAGATAGAGCAGACAGAAGGGCTGGAGGAAGTCGAGAAATACATCTTGTTTCTACTCGCTCAGTCCAAGCTCTTTGTTGATGATAAGAGAGATGGTATAGAAGATAGAAGCATCATCCAACTGGCCAATCAGTCCAACCATCATTACTCTAAGAAAAAGGTCAAGGATGCTTTCTTGCATCTTGAAGATAGGGGAATTTTGACCCTAATTGGTCGAAAACCTTCCCAACATTATCTTTCTGACTATTTTTAATACTCAATGAAAATCAAAGAGCAAACTAGGAAACTAGCTGCAGGCTGCTCAAAACACTGTTTTGAGGTTGCAGATAAGACTGACGAAGTCAGTCACATATATACGGCAAGGCGACGTTGACGTGGTTTGAAGAGATTTTCGAAGAGTATAAACCTATCTCCCTCTTAGCGGTAAGATATCCTCTGAAATCATGCGCATATAGTCCTCTTTGAGGGCTTTTTTGTATTTGAGTTTTGGTAGTGCCTTGTCTCCGTGGGCTTCCTTATAGGCCAGATAGTCCTGAGATTCCGTAATGGCTTTTTCACCATTTTGCTTGTCTCGTCCGATGCGGTAGTTGTCCACTACGAACTGGAGTTCATCCTCTCCTATCTGCCAATAATCTGCCGTTTCACGAATCTTTTTCTGGGTTGTTAGCTCAATCATCTCATCCAACTTATGGGTCACAGACTGCCCCTGATAGCTCTTAGCATCTGCTTGGACATTCTGCCAGAGTTTGGAGATGAGGCTGGATAACTTGGGATTGGATTTGTTCAAATCTTCGATATAGTTATCTACCAGACCCTTTTCCTTTTTACCGATAAGGTTTTCCCGATTTTCGATCAAGGCTTGGATGAGAGAGAGGATATAGTGATAGTTTATCTCGTCGGTGCGGATGGATTCGAGCTCATACTCGATATCCAGCAGCACACCTTCATCTTCTTGGTCTTCTTTTCTGCGTCTGCGGAGTTCTTCGATGACATTTTGATATTGGTAAGCAAAGTTCTCGATGTCTTCTAGGCTAAATCCAATCTCTCTGAGGATGACTTTCTCATCATAGTCAGAATAGACTTGTATAGAAGATAGGAGCTTGTCAAATTCTTGGAAGGCCTTGGCAAAGCGTTTTAATTCTGCATCTGTCGCTGTATCCAAATCCGGCACCTGCTCTGGACTTGGAGCGATGGCTAATAGTTGATGAACCTTCTCCAGAAACTTGGCCTTCTCCTCCTGCCATTCTGGGGCTAAAACACTGCTTTCGCCACCATTTGAGTAGAGGCTCAGAGCTTCATCCACCTTTTCTTTAAAACGGTCAGGCGTTTGGAAAGTAACGATTTGGCCGAATTTCTTGCCTTCATCAAAGAGGCGATTGGTTCGTGAAAAGGCCTGAATGATGTGCTGGGGTTTCATGGGCTGACGGTCCATGAATAGGGTCGATAGGCAAGGGGCATCAAAGCCTGTCAACAAGCGGTCCACAACGATAACCAAGTCCAACTGTTCCTCACGGAAGGCAAAGCGTTCTTTCTTACGGGCCAGACGGTCGTTGAGGTCACTATTGTAGGATGCAATGGTTGCTAGGCTAAAATGGGTACCAAACATGGCATTGTAGTCTTCTAAACTCTCCTCCATATAGGCTTGGTTGACATAGGAGTTTGCTTCATTTTCTGTCACAGAGTAAGTAATGGCAACCTTAGGGAAGTCTGGCAAAACCTTTTTAACATTTTCCGAAATGCTTAGAGACTTCTCTCCATTTTTGACTTGCTTAATCAGGTTATAATAGGCCTGCGCACGGACAATGCTTTTGACAGTCAAAATGGCTTCATAGGTTTTTCCTACCCCATTTTGGAAACCGAGTTTGCGTCTTGAGCGATTGAGAATAGCATCTAAAACGGCAAGCATATGTCCTTCGTCATCATAACGCTCCTCGTCAATCTCATCTTCTGCCCAACCAGGCATGGTCGTCTGATACTCCACATTAAAACCAAGAACCGCCTTGTCATGGATGGCTTCTTTGACGGTATATTGGTGGAGGCAGTCACCGTACTGCTCTTCGGTCGTCTGAGCAAGGTCTCCTTTTTGTTCACGTTTATTTTCTGTAAAGATAGGAGTTCCTGTAAACCCATACCAGAGAGAATTTGTAAAGAAGTGCTCTAGGTGGCGCTGGCGTTCAGGAGTCACTGCGCGATGGCATTCATCAACAACAAAGCCTAGTTTGAGTTGTTTGATACGATTGTAGACCTTTTGGTGACGGCCTTCATCAAACTGACGAATCATAGCATTGATTTTCTGGATGGTCGTCACAACGACACGGCGGTCATCAGAAGCTAGATTTTTAACCAATTCCTGTGTATCATCGGTCTCGTCGATATCGATCATATCGTTCTCTGCGTAAGATTGAAAAGAACTAGTCGTCTGCTGGTCAAGGTCTGTCCTATCAATCACAAAGATTGTCTTCTCAATAGATGGTATCTGAAGCAGATTGCGCGAAACCTTATAGGAGGTCAGGGTCTTTCCTGAACCGGTCGTATGCCAAATATAGCCTGACTGGCGCTTGCGACTGGCTTCACGGATAGCCTCAATGGCATGTACCTGATAGGGGCGTAATAAAATCAAGGCCTTCTTGTCATCATCAATGACAGAATACTGCATGACCATCTCGTGGGCTCTCGGTATCGACAAGACAGACTCTGCAAAGTCAAATAGTTGAGGTTGAGGTCTATTTTCACTATCCACCCACTTGGTCAAGAAGCGCTCATTTAGCTTGTTGGCTTTGGCAGCTGCGATGTAGCGGGTGTCTGTGACATTAGAGACGATAAACATCTGAAGACTTGAAAAAATGCCTCTGAACTGTCCTTCTTGGTCGTATTTTTTAATCTGACGGAAGGCATCCATGTAAGGATGAGAACGGCTTTTTAGTTCAATCTGAATCATAGGCAGACCATTGATCAGCAAAGTCACATCCCCACGACGCTGGCGAATCCCTTCTCCGCCTGTGATGACTTGATTGACAACCTCATAGCTGGATTTGCCACCAGCGACATTGTTTCTCCACAAGACTTCCAAGCGAATGGTGCCTAAACTAGCATCTTCACGTTGAACCTGCACCTTGGCAATGCCATTTTCCCCTGCTATCCACTTGGCTGCTTCGTAGAAGTTGACGAAATTGAGCTGGTTTTTAATTTGATTTTTCTCTGAATTTGTAAGGGGATGGTCTTGCAAAATGCGGACATTATTGGCTTCCAGCTTGGCAAAAAAGTTTCCCCATAGGAGGTCTTCTGTATTTAACTCAGGTCGATACACCCATTGACTTTCTCCCTTTGTCAATAGGTTGATCAAATCTCGCTCGATAGCCAATTCCTGTTTGGTTTTGGCTTTACCTGCTACGGGATAGCAGTCTCATCTTTGGGAGAGAGTCTCTGGCTGATATGGAAATCCTGCAAGGCGGCTTGATTGAGATATTGCAATTTTTTGAGAAGATCTTGCTCTGTCCCTTTAATGGCTTGATAGCCTTCCGTCAATTCTTTATCTGCATCTAGGTAGTGATGTGGGTTCTTCTTTATTTGGATATAACCCTGCACCAAATCTTCTAAACGTCTCAGCTGAATAGCAAGCTGGTTCTGGAGTTCCTGAGAATTGCTTCCAGATGCTTCTTTCTGGTTGATAGCTTCTAGGTATTCTACGATGGCAGTATAACTAGGCTGCAACTCAGGTGCTGAAACGATGAGTTCTTGTTATAATTCTTTTGATAACGTGTAAGCCATGTTCATACCCCATTTCTACAACGCAAAAAGCCTACCAAAAACATTGGTAGGTTTTGAAAATGGGTATGAAAACGCGAGTTTATATATATATATATATACAAGCTAGTTATTTGCTTAAATCTGAAAACCATAGGGACTCTTCCTTTTCATTCATCCAAGGCGTTGATAAGATCGAAAAACAACGCCTTTACTTCCTTCTATTGTATCATAAAAGACTAGTAGTGAAAAGGTTTCCCATGGTTTTATCTCTTATTTCAGAGTAAAGGTAGTTTCTTTCTTAAATTTTCAATCTATCTATAGACTAAAAGATCTTTTTAGTTTAGAATAGTAATATAAACTATTTTTGTATCATGATAACTTAGAATAATTCATAATTTTTTAATAAAAATAAAAAATATAAATAGGAGAATTTATAATGTGTAAAGTCTATAAATATAGCGAACTATACTCAACAGATTTTATGTCTTATTTTGACAATAAAAAAGAAGTAATATCAGACATTGAACTTCAATCAGATGAATATAGTATAGATATTGATAAAATTATTGCTGAATTAGGAATTGAGGTTATAGAAACATACTTCGATTCGCATTCTGGAAAATATGATGCTGACACTAAAAAAATGTATGTTAATATTTTGGAACCGCTACAGCGTCAACGATTTACTAAGTCTCATGAATTAGGCCATTTTGTGTTAAAACATGAAGGAATTTCTGAACGTGAACAAACACCAGTAGCGAATGCTAAAGAAAGAGCTGCTAACCAGTTTGCAGCAGAACTACTAATGCCGCAAAAGTTAATCATAAAAGCAATCGATAGAATGGCAATAGATTATTCTATGACCTGGGAGGAATTAGATACTTTAAATGATGAAATTATTATTACTTATCTTGCTGAAAAATTAAATGTGTCCAATCCTACTATGAAATATAGACTTATTAATTTGGGTGTATTGTCCATTTAAGGAGAATTTTATGTTACTTAGGGATAAATTCTATGAAAATTTAGGGACCTATTATTCATCCCCTGAAGAAATAAAAAATCAACTGAATTCAAAAATCTTTAATGATTTTAAAATAGTAATAAATATAATTGGAATAAACCAACCTCAGGAAGATTTAACACCAATTTACAAAATTCAAAATCTAGAACTCTCATCAACAAATAAAAACTCTAAATTGCAAGATGAAATCGATGATATCAATAAATATTTATTAAGTGCAGGTACGGGATTAGGATATAAAGATGAAAAAAATTCATGGAGTTTATTTTACTTAATAAAAGAAATGATTACATCGTTTCAAAGACAAGGCTATAATTACTATAGGGGACAAAGAGAGGATTGGGAAACAGTACCAGGGATATTTAGAAATTTACAAAATAGTGAAGGAAATAAATACTGTAACACTTTTGAATCTCTTTATCTAAATATCTCTAGAGAATTTCCTGATGAAGTTAAATATGTCCCTTTAAATCAAGAAATGTTAGATATCCGAGCTGATGAATTAGCTATCTTACAACATTATGGTTTGCCAACAAGTCTACTAGATATTTCCGAAAATCCATTCATAGCCATGTTGTTTATGTTAGGTTTTGGGAAAATAAAAAATCCTCAGTTAGAGTTCTATAAAATTGACTCCAGCAATGATAGTGAGAATGGAATAATTTCTTTAGTTCATAAGAAAATTACAAATAAGAGAATACGGGCACAAAAAGGTGCTTTTATAAATTTTGATAAACTTATTAAATTTATAAATTTTAAAAAAAATGAAATAGAATTAGAAAATTATAAACCTATCGATAGAATTATTCTAAATATCAAATTTAATATAGAGGCCTCTATTAAGTCTTTAAAAAATCAGCAAAGCTCTAATCATACTAATCCAGAAGATGATCTATCTTCTAAAAATTTAGACGGAGTAATTAAATTTTTAGAAGGAAAGTCTGTCAAATCAGGTTCTGATAAAAATAATCAAGAGGAAAGAATTTCTGGCGACTACTATGAATTAATTCAAAGAGAACTTTTACGAAAGTTAAAAGAGTACAATTATGAAACAAATGCCTTATTTCCAGATTTTTCAGACTATTTGATTTATAAATCTAAAGAATTCGAATTAAAAGATGATAAAAAATCTAATAGAGCGGTACTTAATGAATTAAAAAAAAATTCAAATAACCTGCCTTATCATAAAAGCAAAAAGAATAGAAAAGGTAAATATAGAATCACAAGAGTCTGGAGAAAAAGTCTTTGAAATCAAAAAAACGCATAATATCAAGAATTATACAACCTTGATATTATGTGTTTTATTGTAGAAAGATTTACTTCATTTTCTCCTGAAATTGAGTTTTTCCCAGCATCCTTGTGTATTATTCTTGTACTTCTTTCTGAGCAGCCTTGCCTTGGTCGAGAAGGGCTTGGACGATTTTCTCATCGCGTAGTTTGACAGAATCGTTGATCATTTGCGGACTTGACGATGGTTGTTTCTAGTTGGGCACGTTTCTGGCGTCCCAATTCAATAGCTGCGACGATACCTTGGTTTTGAGCGACCAGACTTTCAGCCAATTTGGTAACAGACTCAACAGCGACTGTCGGGCTTTGGGCAATTCTTTCCATCTGCGGAATCACTTCCTTGCTGGTCTCAGCTAGCATCTGAAGGGCAGCATTATTGGCATTGACAATGGCATCTGCCACGACACCTGATTTCATGGATTGTTGCAAAATACCCAGTTGGGCAATGGAAAGTTTCATTGTCGGAATCGTATTACGACGAAGCATTCCCAATTTTTGGCGCATATCAGATGACACCTTCACAAGATTGCGCATCTGAGGTGTTGTTGCCCAGGCAACATAGAGACGGCTGACATACTCAGTGTGCTGTTGTTCTAGGGTATTGACCACTTCTGCCATGCGGGCCAATTCTTGTGATTTGGTCTGGTATTCTACCGTACTTGTATCGAGTTGATCAGCTTGAGCTTTCAGTTCGGCAGCGCGTTTGCCAGCTTCTGTCTGGCTGGCTTCGATAAAGGAAATCACTCCCACTAGATTTTCAATGGATTTGGTATTGTCCTCAATCAACATCTCAGCAGAGACGATATTTCGAGCTAAGACATCTTCTTGCTTGACCACTGCGGCAGCCATACCATCGAGCTTTTGCTCCACTGTTTTTGAGTCAAAGTAAAATTCCTGTAGGGTATTCTTGCTCTTGTTAAACAATCGTTGCAAAAAGTTTGGCTTTTCTTCTAACTCAGCAATTTCAGCGTTCTTGTATTTGACTACAAAGCCTTGCAACTCACGGTTGGTATTCTTGAGAAGATCATCCACTTGGGGAATCTGCAGTTTCTTTTGTTCTGACAAGATACGGTTGACCGTATTGTTCACACCTTCTACAGCAGATTGGCCAAAATCCAAAAGAGCATTTTGATTGGTGACAAACTGGTCTACCAACTGGGGCACGTGCGCCTTGATCCCTTCTTGTTGCTCAGGGCTCAGCTTCTCAAGGAAGGTCAAGGTCTTGTCTGAGCCAGTATTGGTCTCGATGATTTGGGTTGTCTTATCCTCCTTAGCTACCGTATTATTGGCAATCTGGTCAATATCAAAATTAAATTCTGTCATGGTTACTCCTTTGTTTCTAACCTATTCTTTACGATCTTTTTCTAGGATACGCAAACTAATATCAAAATCACGCATATCTGTTTCTGAGTTCTCTCAACACCTGGTCCAGCTCAAGGTCAAATTGTTCGATAGCTGCTTTAGCTTGCTGTAAACGTTCTTCTGCTCGATTATAGTTTTTAGGATTGGCCTTAATCTTTAAATAGCCTTCTAAAATCGTTTTGAATTTCTCCATCTTCAAACTATGAATGGCCGTCAATTCTTCCTTATCCCCCTCAGCCGAGGTAGCAATCTTGTCTAAAATGGCCTGATGGTCAATGGCAATATTGGCCAAGGTCTGGGACAATTCTGGAGCTAATTCCTCTGGCTCCGCATTTTCAAGATCTACCTGACTTTCTCTATCCAAACGTTCTAGCTGAACATCGATGTTTGCCCTTACTGTACGAACCTTTTTGTCAATACGGTTGTAGATATCAGCATCGATATAGGACTTGAGACGAACCGCCTCCTGATGGATTTCCCTCAGTTCGATCAATACTTGATTGGCCAGACTCTTATAGGAATCTGAACCTTTTTCTACTAAAGTTCCCTCCAATTGCTGAATATCCTTGTCCGCCTGACGAATCCTGGCTTTTAAAAGCTCAATCCGATCATCGAGCGAACGATCCTGCAAAAGAGGATAGCGCCAACGTTTATAGAGACGATAACCACCATAGCCTAGCAGGACACAAGCCGCAAGTGGGAGAGCATATTGAACCAAAAGGCCCAGTAAGAACAAGAAGCCCCAAAAATAGAGACAGCCTTTCCAAAAACCATTACCTGATTTCATAAACATTCCTTATTTTCAATTTATAAATCTATTTTAGCACAAAAGACAAAAATGAGGGCGGAAATCCCCTAGAAAAGAGTTGATTTCTTTGCTGTAGAATGCATGCGTGCTAATTTCAGTGGAGCGGACTCAAACCACAGGATTCAGTGTTATAAGATTGCGGAATGACCTCTGAGGAATATCAAAACAAAAGCTTGAAATATTGGGTGTTATATGTTAGAATGAACTTACAATGTGAGTAAAGTTACAGCATATGTAACTAAAAAGCCCCACCGTGCCACCGATGGTTTTTGCTACCCTCTTAAAGGGTTAACCATTACTTCTTACGTTTCTTAAGCCATAACTTGAAAAGCTCAGATAACACGTTAATAAGTAACAGAGCTAGAAACACTGTGAGTAAAGTTTCTAACATCGGCAACACCTCCCTTCATTAAATTGAGGGGGCTAAAATATAGTAGATTGAAACTAGAATAGTACATCTGGATTTCTAAAATATTACTAGAAATTGATTTGATTGTCCTGATTGATTTGTCCTATTTTTATTTTATTTCTCTATATTATATCATCAAGATCACGTAATTCCCAAACAAAAACGCCTTTATGTGTATGTACTGATGTACTGATCCCAAAAAGTTAGACAATTAATTTAAGCAAAGGATTTAGTTCTGTATTGCACAGGGCTAAGTCCTTTTAGTTTTACCTTAATTCGTTTATTGTTGCAGTAATCAATATAGTCTACAATAGCTTGTTCCAATTGATTAAGCGATTGAAACGACTTCTCATAACCGTAAAACATTTCCGATTTCAGAATCCCAAAGAAGGACTCCATCATACCATTGTCTGGGCTGTTACCCTTACGTGACATAGATGGTTGGATTCCCTTATTCTTTAAAAAATGACGATAGAAATCGTGTTGGTATTGCCATCCTTGGTCACTATGGAGAATTGTATTTTCGTAATGGTTCTCTGTAAAGGCTTGTTCTAGCATAGCTTTCATTTGTACTAAGTTCGGCAAATAGGAGATAATTTCACTGTTAAAGCCATCTAAAACTGGTGATATAGTTGCTTAGTTTCAAACAAGCATGTTATAATAAAGCTATGGCATATAGTACAGATTTTAAACAGCGAGCATTAGATTACATCAAAGAGGGGCACAGCTATGTCGAGGCAGCCAAGGTTTTTGATGTTGGCGTCAGAACTCTCTTCACGTGGGAAAAGAACTTACGTGAACAAGGACACTTAGAGAGGAAAAAGCGAGTCGTCAAAAACCGAAAGATTCCTTTAGAGGAATTGAAAGCCTTTGTAGAGTCTCATCCAGATGCTTTTTTACGGGAAATTGCGGCACATTTTGATTGTGCTGTCCCTTCAGTATGGGCAGCTTTAAAGCAGATGAAGGTCACTTCAAAAAAAGATGACGAGCTTTAAGGAACAAGACCCAGAGAAAGTATCTGAGTTTCTTGATATTTTGGATAACCTAAACGATTTACCAATCGTATACATTGATGAGACAGGAATCGACCGCTACCTCTATCGTCCTTATGCAGGGGCTCCTAAAGGGGAGAAAGTCTATGAAAAGATTAGCGGACGTCGTTTTGAGCGAACTTCAATTGTTGCAGGACAAGTAGACGGAGAGTTTATAGCTCCCATGATTTACACGAACAGCATGACAAGCGATTTCTTTGTGGAGTGGTTCAAAATGCAACTCCTACCTGCTTTGAAAACACCTCATGTTATTATCATGGACAATGCTAGTTTTGATCCCAAGAACATTTTGGATGAACTCTGCATCCAAGATAAACACTTTTTCTTACCTCTACCGCCATATTCATAGGATTTGAATCCTATTGAGCAAGCTTGGGCTATCTTGAAAAAGAAAGTAACAGATTTATTAAGGGAAGTCCCAACTATTTTTGAATGTTTGGAACGCTTTTTAAAAACTAAATGACTATAAAACTTTTTTCCCAGATTTTTGTTTACTACTAAAGTTCACAATGGGTCTAATTTTTAAAATACTCTTGTTTAATTTTTGTAAGCAGATTGTTAGTAAAAGAGAATAACCCTGCTAAATTTCTGATCTACTTTATTCTATAGTAAAATGAAATAAAAATAGGACAAATCAATCAGGACAATCAAATCAATTTCTAGTAATGTTTTAGAAGTCCAGATGTACTATTCTAGTTTCAATCTACTATATATTATTCACTGACTAAAAAAGAAAACCTACCTTCTCAGTAGATTTTCTCTGTTTAAAATTTATTTCCAAGCGCCACTGGCATCTACATAGTAACCATCAGGTGTATAGGTGTTGTGAAGCATCTTACCAGTTGAAGCAAGGTAGTACCAAGATCCACTATCTTTTACCCATCCTGTTACCATAGAACCTGAGTTGTTTAGATAATACCAAGATCCACTATCTTTGATCCAACCTGTCGCCATAGAACCTGAGTCCTTTAGGTAATACCAAGAGTTATTATCATATAGCCAATTGCTAGCAATCATAGCTCCTGATGATTTAAAGGCATACCAGTTGCCACCCTGATAGAGCCAAGTTTGATTGAACATGACTCCTTTATCATTCATAAAGTACCAAGTTCCCTTGTCCTTAACCCAAGCATTTTTAACTAATTGACCTTGTTTTTGATAGTACCACTTTTCACTGTAATTCTTTTTTAGCCAGCTTTCTGCTTTTAGAATCGGATAAAGTATTTTGAAGGCTCCTCCCCCTCTGTAGGAATGACTGATAACTCCTGGTTTTTGAAGTTTCAATTCTACATAGTCGTCTTCCCAAGCAAACACTTTTTGATTGAGAGTCTCTGGTAAGGTAGCAGTGTAGGTCTTAGTTTGATAGTCCCATTTTGCATCAAGGTAGGTGTGTTGATCATTTGATTCGTCAATACGGAAGTAACCACTCTTTCCGCCATCATTATATACATCATCTACTACTTTAGTGGACCAGGTCTTTACTTCATTTCCGCTCTTGGCTTCTACCTTGATATCTCCTCTATAGCCATAAGGTACATAGAAATTCAGGTAACGCCCCTCTGTACCGACCATAGATTTGTCCTTTTCTTGACCTAGGAAATTGATAGTCTGATCTTGACCATTGAGACTAACCGTCCACTCGATTTTCTCAGTTTTTGGCAAATCCAAGACTTTGATATCCACTTCATGGCCATTGTTAAATCGAAGAATTTTGCCATCTTGATACTTAACCCCACCCTTAATAACCCATTCTTCTTCCAACTCAAAGGCTTGACCTGAATGAGGGAAAGCTAATAAAGCTAGACCTGCTAGAGATAACCAAATAGTGTGATTTTTTTGATACTTTCATTTTCTTAACTCCTTATTTTTGGAATAAAACAAATTGACTGTTTTTAGGATAAACTGATACATGTTGCTCTTCGTGAATTTGTGATGCAGCTTCAAGGACTAGAGGATAAGAGTATTGATACAGTTCCTCTAAAGTAATTTTTCCGTTAGTATTGGTGTCTGCCATAGGCGAAATCATTCTATTTTGAAGTGAATCCCAACCTGTACCCATTGCCCAGTATCTGGTGGCAAGACTACCTACTCCGACTACACTATACGATTCTTCGCCTTTCCAAGAGGCACATAGTACGAGGAATTTAGAATCAAGCATTTCACCATTCTTGCTTGCTACATCTCCTGTTGAAAATCCTGCCAAAAATGCTTGTTCATCAAATTTTTCTTCAGACTTGGAGGCAACCTTTTTGTCTGACTTACCTACATCTATAATTGTTCCTGAATAGCAACAATCCAGCATAACCACAAACTTACCTTTATATTGTTTCAGTATAGATGCCAATTCCCAGCCTGAAAATGTCTGACCATCGCTACCAAGATAGATTCTTCCGTCTCTTCCTCCATGACAAGTAAGGTAAAGATAGTTCACATCGCTTTCGATAGAAGATTTGAAAAGCTCTTGCGTTTTTGCAATAATCTCGGACTTAGTTTTATCTGGGAAACGAACAACTTTACTAAAGTTTTGGTTACCAAAAACCTTTTCCATAGCATTAACGTCTTCGATAGGTACTGCTCTCGTTGATGTTTCACCAAGAACTAAAGCACGGCGATTAATCGTTTGTCTTGCTCCACTACTAGCAAAGAAATAAGTATCATCTCCAATATTGTGCCAACCTGTCTGCATAGCACCGCTGGCAGCCAAATAATATTGTTTTCCTTCGATAGTCTGTAGGCCAGTTTGCATGACACCGCTAGTATTTAAATAGTACCAACTACCAGAAATCAAACACCATCCTGTTTTCATAGCACCACTAGTATCTAGATAATACCAATTTCCATATTCATTAAACCAACCTGTTTTCATCCAACCTTCACTATCAAAATAGTACCAGATTTCATTGATCTTTTCCCACCCGTTTTTAGTGTAAGAACCGTCAGAGTGTTTATACCACCAACGGCTATTCGATTGAATCCAACTGCCATTAGAGTGACTATAAGACTTGGGAGAGATAGATTCTTGAGCAGAAACTGGACTATTTACTGGTAGTGTTGCCACTAGGCTCAGTAAAGCAACTGATGACAATAAAATTTTTTTCATAATCATATTGTCCTTTCTGTTTTATTTTTGTATAATCATATCACAAATAAAAAAACAGGTTTTATTTTTTGCAGAAATGGAAGAGGAATACTATGGAAAATTTTGGAGCAGTTTTAAAGGATATCCGTATTTCAAAAAATTTTCGTCTTAAAGATTTGGCTTGTGATAAGATTAGTGAGTCAACTATTTCTCGTTTCGAAAATGGGATTACAAAATTATCTATTGATCATTTTTACATATTGTTAAATCGCCTGGGGATATCATTTTCGGAATTTGAAGAATTAGTTCATTGCTATTATTCCAAAAAAGAATGCTTTTTTGAAGAATTAGAACATGCTGTAAACTCTTCAGATATCATTTTGTTACAAGAACTAATAAAGAAAATAGAGCTAAAACAAAAGCAGGAAAGAAGTTTATGCAATTTTCACATAAAATTGATTGCTGAACAACAGATTAATCGCCTTGTAAATCTTCCTTATAATACATCTAAATGCAATGAGATAATAAAGTATTTGCTTTCGGTAGATACTTGGATGGAGTATGAACTGAAAATTTTTTATAATTCGGTGTTTTTTATGAACACTAAAACCATAAGCTTATTATATAGAGCGGTAATCAAGAAAACACGACATTTTTTAAAAACAAATATGGGAACACATAGAGTAATTCCTTTATATTTATTTAATTTAGAATTATTATTAAAAAATAATTTGTTAAATAACGCTCAATTTTTTATAGATGATTTAGAAAATTTACTGACCAGACAAGGATATTATTTTGAAAAGAATTATTTACTCTTCCTAAAAGGTATTTATCTTATAAAAACTAATCAAATAGAGTTAGGTAAAAAAGAATGTTCTAAAGCTATGAGAATATTTAAGGAATATAATGATAGTGATACAATAAATGAATTAAACCAGAAATTTAAGCTAGATCTAACAATTTAATTGTTAAATGATATTGTTTAGAGATATAATTCCTAAAAAATTAGACAAATAATTTATCTATAAGATTTGGTTCTGTATTACACTGAGCTAAGTCTTTCTTAGTTTTAATACATTTGTTATTATATAGGCTTTTATTGATTATTTCTTGTTTTAATTCAGGGGAATAGTAACGATTCTTCCCATTTTTAACACTCTCTATTCCATAACGATCAATTCATCTTGTCACATACCTTAGCCCGAAACATCTACACAAAATCTTTTTGAAAGCTGATTAAAGATTTGTACTTGCTTTCTAAGTTCATAGATCTGAACCTTAACCTCATTTGTCAATCCCATAATAAAAATAAGGACATTCCAATTGAACTGCACCCCAAAAGTTAGACAGAAAAAATCTAACTTTTGGGGTGCAGTTCATATATAGGCGCTATTTTTTCTTGAACAAGCGGATGTAGTCCTGTTTGCTATGAATAATATCTGATACAAAGACAGCTTTTCTGTCCTCTAAAATATGATAGAATGCTAGGTAATCTCCTAAAATGATGCATCGAGTTTTGTGGGGTGGGTATATAATCCCTCCTACTCTTTCGTCAGCATCAAATCCTGCTTCTGGGAAGACTTCAAGACGCTCCAAACCATAAAGAACATTCTTAACTGTGTTTGCTCCTGCCTGTTCTGAAAAGTAGTTAGCTGAGATATAATCTTTAATACCTCTTAGCTGTTCTTGTACCGTTTCGGAGATAATGATGCTATATGCCTTCTCGTTAAATTCCAAGGTTAGCCCTCACTTCATCAAGACTGTAAGTTCTTCCATGTTCTAAATCCTCAAAGCTACGAGCAATTTCAGCACGCAACCTTGATAGAAGTTCTTCTCTTTCTTTATCTACTTGAGTTTCAAATGGCAAGGCTTTATTTTCTACAATGTGTTCTAAAAACAAGTTAAAACTGGCTGTCATATCAAGATTTTGCGCTGTGATAATAGCTTTAGCTTTCTCTAACAAGTCTCTGTTAGTCTTAAAATTTACCTGTGTGTTTTTTTCTAAAACATTCATGGTAGCACCTCCTTTAGACTATTATATCACTTTGGACTATATCGGTCTAGTTATGTCTCAACGATTATAGCTGGATACTAAGAGAAATCAAAAAAGCACTCTAGGATAGAGGCCTAAAGTGCTTAGTTTCAAGGCTTTACAGCCTATCATATTTAATAAAATATTACAACATCTTGTTGTAGAATTCAACGACAAGTGCTTCGTTGATTTCTGGGTTGATTTCGTCGCGTTCTGGCAAGCGAGTCAATGAACCTTCCAATTTTTCAGCGTCGAATGATACGAATGCTGGACGTCCAAGAGTAGCTTCTACTGCTTCAAGGATTGCTGGAACTTTCAATGATTTTTCACGAACTGAGATCACTTGACCTGGAGTTACGCGGTATGATGGGATATCAACGCGTTTCCCGTCAACAAGGATGTGACCGTGGTTTACGAACTGACGAGCTTGACGACGAGTAGTCGCAAGACCAAGACGGTAAACAACGTTATCCAAACGACGTTCCAAAAGAAGCATAAAGTTGAAACCTAGGATTCCGCCTTTGATTTTTGTAGCTTGTACGAACAAGTTACGGAATTGTTTTTCACCTACACCGTAAGTGAAACGAAGTTTTTGTTTTTCAGCCAATTGCAAACCGTATTCTGACAATTTAGAACGGTTGTTTGGTCCGTGTTGTCCTGGTACGTAGTTACGACGTGCCAATTCTTTACCTGTACCTGTAAGTGAAAGGCCAAGGCGACGAGATTGTTTCCAAGATGGTCCTGTATAACGTGACATGTGAATGTCCTCCTGATATAAATAATATTTCGGTGGAAATAGTCACTTAGAAAGCCCTGATTCGTGCAGATGCCCTTCGCCTAAACAGCCAAGGTTACTTATCATAAGACACCTGTTGACGAGCTTCATGCTTTCCTGCTGATATTTCACACAAAATCTATTTTACCATGAATAGCTGGATTTGTAAAGGGGTTTTAGGCTTTATTTTCACTACCAGAGAGATTGAGAAGGAGGGTAAAGGTACTTCCTAGACCGTACTGGCTGCTGACTGTGATTTCCCCACCCAATTGATGAGCCAATTCACGCGCAATCGCAAGACCAAGACCATGCCCACCTGTTTTCATGTTACGCGAAGTTTCGACACGATAAAGGCGTTTGAAAATATTCTCCAAATCCTCTGGGGCAATGCCCTGCCCCTCATCGGTCACACTGATTGAAAGCTGGTTCTTCTCCAGCTTAGCCACCACTTCCAGCTTGGTTCCTGGAGCAGAGTATTTAAAAGCGTTATTGAGCAGATTCACCAAGATACGAGAAAGCTTAGCATAATCTCCTTCAGTCCGGGCAGACTCTGGGATTACCTGCAAGTGGACATCTCTTCTCTCCTGCTCAATCAAAAACTGAAATTCACTCATGCACTCAATCAAGAGCTGATCCAGAAAAATGCTGTCTTTGCTGGTCGTTTCCACCTGATTTCTAGCTGTGTTTAGGGTCAAAAAATTCAACTCCTCAACCAGTTTATTGAGTCTTTCCGTCTGGCGTCCAATGGTTGCTAGATAATGGTCCTGTTCTCCTTCCTTGATAACCCCATCCAAAATCCCTTCTACCGTCGCTTGGATTGAAGTGATAGGAGTCTTGATATCATGCGACAACTGGGCAATCATCAAGCCCTTTTCTCGTTCGCTTTCTTCCAAGGAATCAAAGCTTGCCTGCAAATCATGGGACATTTCATTAAAAGCTTGGCCTAATTGTTGAAATTCTAAAGGGCCTTGAACCTCCAAATTTGAAGGAAAATCCTTGTCCGCTACCCGCCTGGCATGCTCCTTGAGTTTGCCCAACGACGTAAAGACCGGCGATAGGAGAAAGAGACTAATCCCAGCACCGACAAGGCTGGCAACGATGGTCATCCCAAGCAAAAAGTAAATCTCGCCTTTCGCAATCAGCATTTTTTGAACAGCCCAAAAAACAACCAAAATGGTTAAGAGGGTTGAAATAATATATCCAACCAAAATATAACTTTTTAGTTTCATGTTTGTCCTCTCGGTTTCTCTATCTTATATCCCAACCCCCAAACTGTCTTAATAGTGGGCGTTTGGTCACTACTATATTTTGCCAACTCCTGTCGAAGAGCATGGATATGCACATTCAAGGTATTGGTGTCATCCACATAGTCTTCTTGCCAGACTTTTTCATAGAGGTCTGTCTTGGAGAAAACTCTCTCTGGATTGCTAGCTAAAATCCACAGCAATTCAAATGATTTAACAGTTAAATCCAGCATTTCTTCTCCTATTTGAACTTCATGACTACTATGATTCATTTTTAGATTGCCAAGGGAAATCAGCTCTGTTTCGCCCCCACGATGAAGGCGGCGCAAAATATTATGGACACGCAAAACCAGCTCACGTGGGCTAAAAGGCTTAGCAATAAAATCATCTGCTCCCAAGCTCAGGCCGTAAATCTTGTCCTGTTCACTGGTCTTAGCAGTAATAAATAGGAAAGGTTGCTCTGGTGATAAGTATTGAACCTCACTGATTAAATCATAACCATCCATCCGAGGCATCATGACATCTGTGATAATCAAATCAATCGGTTTTTTCTTGAACAGCTCTAGCGCTTCCAGTCCATCATGGGCTACCAAGACCTGATAACCTGCCTGAATTAAGTATCTCTGATGAATATCGGTGATTTCTACCTCGTCGTCAACGAGTAAAATTGTCTTTCCCATCTGTCTCTCCTTTGATAAAAACAGTGCTATACTGCTTTAAGTATAACACTATTTTTATTGTTTTACGATGATTTTAATCTGCTATTGAAAGAAAGTCCTGATTGCTGATTGAGTTGGTAAACTAGCCTTAGTCAGCCCACTATCCATCATTTATTTCCTTAGCTGATTAGTTTTCTTCTTTTTTGTTTTTCAAACCTAGACCACCGAGTAAACCTACAAGCGCAAGCCCAAGGAAACCAATACTTGCCATTGATGTTTGAGCTTCACCAGTATTTGGTAGCATAGCTTTATCATCTGACATCATCTTGTCTGACATCATCGTATCAGACATCTTGTTAGCAGAAGCAGCCATATTTTCACCTGCCATCGTATTGGTAGAGCTTGTCATGGTGTCAGCAGGCATGCTATCTGTAGTACTTGGAGCTGGAGTCTCAGTCTTCATACCTGATTTTTCCATTTGGTCATTTGCTGGCATTGCTTTATCAGTCTCTTTGGCTGGTGCCATCATGTCCTTATGGTCAGCAGCTGTTTGATGAGTCGCACCTGTAGCAGGATTGTGATTCATCGGAGTCACGCCAGAACCAGAGTTAGAAGATGAGAATGAAGCATTTGCTGTGTCTGATGTTTCTTTAACATTTATCTTAATAGTAACTTTTTTAGCTGCTACGACATTTGTCAAATCTACTTTACCATCTTTGTTGCCATAGACATTGACTGTAGCGCTGTAGGTTTTAGTGCCGTTTGCTCGAAACTGGTCAATGAGTTCTTGTTTTTCTTTGCCAGCCACGTTTCCGTCCAAGGCTACTTGATAGAAGTATTGCCCTTTGGTCTTCACGTTTTCGCCTAGTGGAGATAGGGCTGGGTTTTTAGCGTCGCCATTATCTGACCATGGAGCCTTGTCAGATGCCTTAAGCAAGAGACGAGTCAACATGCCATCACCTGCGAATAGTTCGTATGGAATCACATGGTTGACACCTGCTGTGAATGGACCTTCACCCTTGGCTTGTTCTAGGTAGGCTGCTGGAACATCGATACTGTCTTTGATGTTGTTTTTAACTGCAGATTTGACATCGCTTCTTGTTACAAGACCGTTCAAGGTAATATTGACTTTACGTTCCTTGACAACCTTATTCAAATTTGGTTTATCACCGGCTGCTTCATAGACAGTCAGGGTAGCTTCATAGGTATTTGTACCATTAGTACGAAGTGTATCTAATAAATCCTGATCTTGCTTACCTGTAGTGTTACCATTCAAAGATACTTGATAGTAATACTTGCCATCAGGTAAATTTTTCACTGGTGGAATTTTTTCATTTTTATCCTTACCATTATCTGACCATGGAGCCTTGTCAGATGCTTTGAGCAAGAGACGAGTCAACATACCATCTCCTGCGAAAAGTTCATATTTAAGCGGTTTGTTTACACCAGCCAAGAAAGGACCGGAAGCTTTGGCTTGTTCTAGATAGCCCGCTGGGACATCGATACTGTCTTTAACATCCTCATCGACAGCTTTTTTAATATCTTCTGGACTTGCTTGTTTCCCATCCACATCAGCTGTATCTACAGCTTCTTTTAAGACATCTGCTAGCTCTGAATTTTCTTGAGCTTCTTCACCTTTTTCAAAAAGTGTATCCAGACGAGAAGGGCTTGTCTCCTCGCTCACTTCAGTTACTTCTGTAGGTGTAGAAAGTGAGTTCGTATTTCCAGCAACGACCTCAGGTTTCGCTTGAGCAAGAACAGTATCTCCCTGAGTTTCTGCTAAGTCACCCTCTTTCGTTCCCGATGTCTCTTCAGGTACAACTTGAGCAGGGGTCGGATTGACCCCATCGGCACGTACAGAACTTGGCTGACCAACTAGGACAAAGAAGCCACTAGCCACAACAACTGAGGCAACACCGACACTGAGACGGCGAATAGACCAACGAGTATATCTTTGATTTGGATTGAATTTCATAGGGTTCTCCTTAGAGTTTTTCTTTATTTGATGACTCTAGTATAATATCCTAAAATTAAAAAGGACTAAGAAAAAATTAAAATTTTTCTTAAATCCCTCTTATAAAATACTTATATCAATTAAATCCATAAACAGATTTGGTGATTTGATAGACGACATTGGACAGTTTGCGAGCTGGCAAGACTGAATGTTTGGTCAAACGGCTGAGCATGGTCTTACGGATAGCCTGAAAAACCTCTGGATTTTCCTGCTGAATATAGGTCCACAGCTCCCGTTTTTTTGCCAAATGCTCTGCTGTACCTGCTCGATTGAGCAGGGCACTGGAAATCACCGTCGTAATCTCGATATGATTCAGCAGATATTCTCGCATTTTGGGGTGGCTCACTTGGGATAAATCAAGCTGGTCTACCAAGAGTCGATTGACTTTAAGTTGCTGGTCAATGCGCTTAATCATCACTTGCTCATTGACAGACTGGTCCTCACGCCCAATCAAATAACGATAGAAATCGACAGGCAGATAGTACATGGTCTTGACCTGCTGAAGAGGGGTGAAGACAAAGAGATTATCGACATAAAAAGTATGCTCAGGCAGTTGGAACTGGCTAGCACGCAACAAATCTGTCCGATAAATCAGCGAGTGCATCATGATATACTGGCCTTTGGAGAAATTTCCGACCTGGTCCCAGCCAAAAATCTGCCGAACAGGCAAGACTGACTCGTAGCACATACTCTTCTTACGAGACTGACCTTCCTTTTCGTAAACAAAATTAGTTACAAAGGCGTCAACCTCTTGACCCTTACTCTCAAGTTCCTGCAAGGTTTCAAGAGTTTTCAAGTAGGCACGAGGATCCACCCAGTCATCACTGTCAACTACTTTAAAATAGCGCCCAGAAGCCTCTACCAAGCCACGATTGACCGCACCGCCATGGCCCTTATTTTCCTGATAAATGGCTCTAACGATGTTAGGATACTTGTCGGCTAAACGCTCAGCGATTTCCTGAGTCTGGTCCTGAGACCCATCATTGATAATCAAGATCTCAACTTGCTCACCACCAATCACTAGCGACTCCACACAGTAATGAAGATAGGCTGCAGCATTATAGCTAGGAATGGCGATAGACAATAACTTCATAATCTACTCCTTTAGGGGACTGATTTTTCTTATACTCTTCGAAAATCAAAGAGCAAACTAGGAAACTAGCCGCAGGTTGCTCAAAACACTGTTTTGAGGTTGCAGATAGAACTGACGAAGTCAGTTACCTATACCTACGGCAAGGTGACGTTGACGTGGTTTAAATTTGACTTTCGAAGAGTATTACTCTCTCTTGTCACTGCTTTCTATTCTACAATAAAGTCCAGCCTTTGAAGAACTTTTACTAGAATACAAGGCTTCTGTCTCTATTTACCATCTTAAACATCAAAAAAGAGGGAAGCTCCCTCTTTTACAAATTCAATGCTGCTAGGGTATCCAAATACTGGTTGTTGATGACCGCCAAAATATAGGTATCTGCCTTCAAGAGGTCATCTGGTCCAAATTCAACATCCAATGGGGAATTTTCCTGCTCTCGGAAGCCCAAAATATTCAGATTATATTTGTCACGGAGGTCTAATTTACTCAGACTTTGACCTGCCCAAGACTGAGGAATTTTCATCTCCACAATAGAGACATTTTTATCCAACTGAAAGACACCAACACTATTATGGAAAAGAATGGTATGTGCTAGAGACTGCCCCATTTCATACTCTGGCGAGACAACCGAGTCAGCTCCAATCTTTTCTAGCACTTTCTTAGCAGTCTGACTTTTGACCTTAGCAATAACAGTCGGTACCCCCAAACTCTTACAGTGCATAACCGCAAGCACACTCGACTCCAGATTTCCACCTGTCGCGACGACAACGGTATCGCAGGTATCAATCCCTGCTGATCTCAATAATTCTTCATCTGTGATGTCACCAATCACTCCACGCGCCAAAACTGGCTCAAACTGATTGATGCGCTCTGCGTGGTCATCAATAGCGATAATATTCATATCCTGCTTGGCTAGGGCAGCTAGGACACTGCTCCCAAAAATTCCCAATCCTAAAATTCCAATCGTACGATCTGACATTCTCTTTCCTTTCTTAACCAATACTAATATCTGCTTTCATATAGTGAATCATATCTTTCTTTTCTGGATGGTAATCTGCCAAGCTAACAAACAAGGTCAAGGGACCAATTCGTCCCATAAACATAAGTGGCATGATAACACTGAGAGCCAATTTCCCAAGATCAGAAGTCAAATTTGCCGTTACACCAACTGTACTAAGAGCTGAAATGGTTTCAAATATGAGGTGGATAAAGGGAGGATTGCCTTTGGCTGTCATCCCTAGCAGGATCAATCCTACCAAGAAGCTCATCAAAAAGATAATAAAGACACTAAAGGATTTTTGAACCGTTCGCGGCGCAATCGTTCGTCTCGCAACATTGGCATGAGGCAAGCCCAAAAGCTCACTTCGAGCAAAGACCAAGAGGACAAAAAATGTCGTAATCTTGAGCCCCCCAGCCGTTCCCCCAGGTGCCCCACCTAGAAACATCTGTAAGATATAAATCAAAAGAGTCACAGGATGAGCCTGAGTATAATCTATCGTAGAAAAGCCTGCTGTTCGCATCGTCACTGTTTGAAAAAAGCTAACTAAAACCTTATCGGCAACAGGGAGATTGCCAATCGTTCCAGCATTGTTCCACTCAAGAAAGAGAGTAGTTGCCGTTCCAAATAACAACAAACCTAGAGTCAATAATAGTACAAGCTTCGTATGAAAGTGCAGGCGCCCTTTTTTCTTTCTTCCTACATGACCAGCCAAATCAAACCAGACCATAAAGCCAAAACCACCTGTAATAATTAAGCCTGCAATCACCAGATTGACCAGTAAATCGGTCTGAAAAGCAAATAAACTGGTGCTCCCCAAATTATCAAAACCTGCATTACAGAAGGCGGATATAGCTAGAAAAATGGAACTAAAAAGACCGCGCCCCCAGCCAAGTTGTGGAACAAAACGAAAACTGAGGAATAGAGCTCCCAAACCCTCAACTAGAAAAGTTGTGAGAAAAATAGAATGGACAAACTTTCTCAAAGATCGAGTTTCTCCATAACTAAAACTATCCTGAATAGTTGCACGGCTACGAAGACTAAGCTTTTGCTTGCTCTGGATATAGAAAACCCCAATAAAGGTCATGAGCCCTAGACCACCGATCTGAATCAAGAGCAAACAGATTATTTGACCCCAGATATTATATGTGTGAGCTACTGGAAGGGTTGAAAGACCTGTCACACAGACTGCAGAGACAGCAGTGAAAAGATGATCAAAATAAGTCGCTCGTGAGCTTTCAACTTGGACAAAGGGCAAGCTCAAAAGAAGAGAGCCTAGTAAAATGACCAAGGCAAAACTCAAAAAAATACGACGGGCTGGCGATAAACGAGATAAGCCTAGCTCTATTTTTTCCTTAGATAATTTGAATAACATGTTTCCATTGTACCATAAAACAAAAGAAATATCTCAAATAGGAATGGACAAAACATCGCGTACGCTTATCCTAAAAAAGAGGTTATCCAAACTCGTCCATTTCTAGAAACGTCTAAAAACTACCGACTTCCTATTTTATTCGGCAAAAAATAATCATCAATCAAGCTTTTAAAGTTCTCCTTCACTAAGATAAGAAACTGCCGAGAAAAGCGACTAAAGTTGCACAACACTTGCTAAACTCAGTTCTAACGCCTTCTCAAAAGCTTCCGATCCCCAGTCACGACTATCGTACTGGTCCAAGTCTGCTAAGGAATCAGCTGTGAACAACAATTCACCCCAGAGAACCCCACGCAGTTGAGCTACTGCCGCAAGTGCAGCACACTCCATCTCCACAACAGCACAGCCTTCTTCCTTACGATAAGCCACCTTTTCAGCCGTTTCTCTGTAAAAACCATCTGTAGACCAGGTCATGACTTCTTCATAGGGAATCCCTCTATCATCCAAAACTCGCTCAATGGCAGCAATAGCCTCTGGCTGCATTTCCATATAACGAGAAGGTGCCACATAGTGGTAACTGGCTCCTTCATCTCGCAGAGCGCGAACAGGGACTAGAAAGGCATTTTCCTCTATATCGGCTAGCACACCACAGGTACCTGTGGAAATAATCTGCTCCACACCATAGCCAATCAACCAATCCATAAACTGAGCTGCTGAAGCAGAACCGACAGGAGCCTGAGCCAGACAAATTTCCTCACCTTTGTAGTTGATGACATAGACTGGATAGGTCTTGGTGGCTGAAACGAATTCGCCGACACAGTTGGCTCCTACTTCCCTCGCATAGCGGTCAATCTCCTCACCTAAGAAAGCATAGACACACTTCTTTGGCAACTGTAAATCCAACCCCTCGTGATTGGGCATGATAACCGCCTGAGGATTATCATCAAACTCTAAAATGGGAATCGCATGTTTCTGAATCATAACCCACCTCCTCTAATTTTGTACTATTGTATCAAAAACTGACAAAGTGTCAAGAAAGAAGCTGATGCACTGAGGAGAAGCTAATACTAGAATAAAAACCACTTTCTACAATTGATGCTCTGATTTTCATCACATCCTGTCTATCGAGCTAAGCAAATACGAGTCACAATGCCATCTGAGTCTGTGATTTCCAATTGGCTCGATGTCATCCATTTGATTGGTGCGTCAACTTCTTGTGCTCGTTGGGCAATCGTTAACAGTTCTTTTTTATGTGCGACTTCGATGACATAGTAGGCTAAACCTGGTAAGCCTTGCTTACGCGAAGCCAGACCTTTTCCTCCCCATTCGTTAACTGCTAAATGATGATGGTAATCTCCAGCCGCAATCCAACTAGCGCTAGGCACACTGAATTTATCCTCTAGCCCTAACACCTTTTGATAAAACTGGCTGGACTTTCGACTATCCTTGACTGAAAGATGAATATGCCCCATTCTCGTACCTTCTGCCAGGATAAAGGGCTCTACTCTTTCCCCCAACTCATAAATGTCCTGCGCCGCAAGAGCCTCCGTCACTCCGATAATGCGTCCATCTTCTCGAATATCCCATGTGGAAACCGGCTTATCTCGATAGAGTTCAATGCCATTTCCCTCCAAATCTTCCAAGTAAATAGCTTCACTGTAACCATGGTCTGCACCGCCGACAAGAGGAATTTGTAAATCTGTCAGGTGTTTCAAGACATCAGCCAAAGCCTTGCGTGTGGGCAAGAGAATGGCCAAATGGTAAAGACCATAATGTTCCCTCACTTCTCCGCTCTCTTGTGCTTGAATCAGCTGTACCAAGACTTTTCCACCAAGGCCTAGAATGGACTCTGTCTCAGTTTGAGATAAGATTTCTAAACCAATAACTTGCTGATAAAAGGCTGTTTGACTGGCCAAATCCTTTACATTTAAAACTGTCTCTGCCAAATAAATGTGACTCTTGTATTCATAGGTCATAAATGGTCCTCTTTTCTCGTTGTAATTATTACAACTATTGTATAATTTCCATCAAGAAAGTCAAGCCAGATAACTCAAAAATAACACCATTTCAGGATAATATAAAGTAAATCATTTCATAATAAAACGCATATTATCAAACTTTTCATCACCTGACAATATGCGTTATTTTAATTTTAAAGACTTTTTGACCAGCTTTTTTATTTCACAACAAGTTCATAACGTGTCTTACTGGTGAAGGTTTGACCAGCTTTAAGGATGACTTGGTCTTTGAGGTCGCTGTGAATGGCATCTGGTAAAGCTTGCGCTTCAAGGGCAATCCCATTGTGCTGCACCATTGGCTGACCAGCCACAAGTACACTCTCATCCACAAAGTTTGCTGTGTAGACTACAAAGCAAGGAGCCACTGTTTTGAAGAGTAGGAAACGACCTGAGTTTTGGTCATAAAGGAAACCAGCATTGTCATGACCTGCAGGAAGGGCAAATGGATGGTCCAAACCAGACACCAGCTGAATTTGCTCATCTTCTTCTGCAAAAATATCCTTCAACAAAGCACCATTGTAGATGTGTTTAACCACATCACGATTAGCATCTGGAGTTTTGGCCGGAACACCGTCGGGAGCGATTGGGTAAATACCCTCTGTATTTAGTTGGAAGACATGACGGTCAATCGTCTGCGTGAAATCACCAGACAAGTTGAAATAGCTGTGGTTGGTTGGATTGACCAGCGTATCCTGATCGGTCATTACCTTGTAGCTGATTTCGTAAGCACCAGTTTCTTCCAAGTTGTAGCTAATCCAAATCTTGAGATTACCAGGAAATCTCCCTGTCCCATCTGTACGCTCTGTATAGAGGGTCAGACCATGGTCGCTCACTTCAACTAGTTCAAACAAGCTAGAATCCCAACCAGTTGAACCACTGTGGTTACAGTTGCTAGCATTGTTGACTTCAAGGTCATAGGTCTTACCATTGAGCTCAAAGGTCGCACCTGCGATACGGCCCGCCACAGGACCTACGCTAGCTCCATGCTTGGGACTATTGCCTACATAGCTAGCAAAGTCATCAAAACCTAAGATAACGTTGGCAAAACTTCCATCTTTGTCAGGCGTGACATAGCGCAAGATGGTCGCACCATAAGTCATAATCTCAAGCTGGTAGCCACCGTCTGTCTCAAATCGATAGGCCAAGACATCCTTGCCCTCAACATTTCCAAATACACGCTCTGTGTATGCTTTCATTCTGTTCTCCTTTTACTATTTCTCTCAAGCAAACAAACCATAGAAAGCGCCTTGACAATCTATGGTTTGCCTGATGATATACAAATCCTCTTGTCAAGAATTCATAAACACTGTCTTACTTTTGATATTCGTGGATGATAACACCTTGTACCACACGGTTTACTGTACCTGTAGGAGACGGTGTATCAGGTTTATTTTCTACCTTGAGTGAAGTCAATAGGGCAAAGAGTTGGGCATAAACAATGTAAGGGAAGACACGGTAAATATCATTCAAGACACCGCCACAACCAAGGGCCACTTCTTTGACATTTTCAAGACCAAAGGCTTGATCACTCAAAAGCACAACACGACGAGCAATCTGATCACCAGCAACTTCACGAACCAAGTCCAAGTCGTACTTGCGAGTGTAGTCTGTCCTTGTACCAAAGACCAAAACAACTGTATTTTCGTTGATAAGAGATTTTGGACCGTGACGGAAGCCAACAGGACTTTCATACATAGTCGCCACTTGACCAGCTGTCAATTCCAAAATCTTGAGCTGAGCTTCATGAGCAAGTCCAAAGAAAGGACCAGCACCTAGATAGATGACACGGTTAAAGTCTAGGTCAACAAGTTCTTTGACATCTTCTGCATTGTCTAAAACTTTACGGACAAGACTAGACACAACTTCAAAACGTTCAGCTTTCACAGCAAATTCTGTAGGATCAAAGACCAAGAGAGCTGTCAACATCATAGATGTAAAGCTAGAAGTCATAGCAAAGCCAGCATCGTTGGAAGCAGCTGGTTGCAAAAGCAAGAGATTGCGGTCATCTCCATGAGCTTGAAGAGCCAACTTACCGTCCGCTGCACAAGTAATCGTCACTTGGTAAAGCTCATCCACCAAGGCCTGGGCCAAATCAACAGTTGCCACACTTTCAGGCGAGTTCCCACTACGAGCAAAAGACACAAGGACAGTTGCCACATCTTTTTTCAAATAAGTTTCTGGATTGGCAACAATATCTGTGGTCGCAATGGCATTGAAATTCCATTTGCGTTCGTCATAGACTTCCTTAAAGTAAGGTAGCAAGGTATCTCCCACATAAGCAGATGTCCCAGCACCTGTCAAGATAACCTTAATATAGTCATGTTTATCAGCGATTTCTTGTAGGAAGGCTGCAATTTCTTCACGTTTTGCTTGATAAAATTCAAAAGCTTCTCTCCATACATCAGGCTGTTGGTAGATTTCACGCGTAGTGATTTCTGCACCCAATTCGAGCAAGTCTTCTTTTGTATAATGTAGCATTGAGTTCCTCTTTTTCTATTAAATATGGGAATGGGAGTAAACTCCATTCCCATGTATATTCTATATAAAATGCTCTAACGATTTTCACGTTGTCACATGAATTGAATCGAGTTCCAACTAAAATCTGTAGGAAACTAGCCGCAGGCTGCTCAAAGCACTGCTTTGAGGTTGCCGGATAAGACTGACGAAGTCAGCTCAAAGCACTGCTTTGAGGTTGCAGATAGAACTGACGAAGTCAGCTCAAAACACCGTTTTGAGGTTGCCGGATAAGACTGACGAAGTCAGTAACATATACCTACGGCAAGGCGACGTTGACGTAGTTTGAAGAGATTTTCGAAGAGTATTATTCATCTTCGTCATCATCGAAGCCCGCTAACAGGTCATTAACTTTCACAATACTTTCTGCAGCACGGCTCTTGTAGTCCGCATCTGCGCCTGTAAGGCTCGCATTGATAAATTCAATCACCATTGGAAGATTCATCCCTGCGTAAAGGTCAATATCACGACCTTCCATGATCAAGCGACTCACCACATTACAAGGTGTCCCACCGAGAAGATCCGCAAAGACTAGGAAATCATCCACCCCTTCAATAACAGCTTCAAATTTAGCAGTAAATTCTTCTGGGCCATCTTCTGGAAGAAGAGCTACTGTGTAAATGTTGTCTTGTGGACCCATAATCATTTCTGTGCTACCTCTAAGCTCCTCACAGAAGCGACCATGGCTCACCAAAATTAATGATTTAGTCATAAGGAATTACATTCCAAGTGCAAAGTGACCAAGGGCAGAAAGAGTCAAAGCAAGTACGATAATAATACCGATAGCTTTAGTAGAGTTCATACCTTTCTTACCAAGCAACCAGAAGATAAAGGCAGTAAAGATTGCTGGAAGCAAACGTGGGAAGATTTGGTTCAAGATGTCTTGGAAATCAATCATCTTTTCACCGATTGGCAACTTGTAAGAAATTTCAAAGTTAATCACTGTTGCTACAAGAGCACCCATCATGAAGACACCAAGTACAGATGCAGCGTCAATCAAAGCTGTCAAGGTACTTTGCATGTTGTTGATAAGGTTAACCCCTTCTTTGTAAGCAAATTCCAACTGTTTCCAACGGAAGATGTCATACGCTACTGCAACTGCAATCCAAAGGAAGATCCCCCAAGGTTGGCCAGCGATAGCCATAGTTGCTGCGACTGACCCCATGATAGCAGGTACAAGTGAACCAAAGATTGTATCCCCAAGAGGAGCGAATGGTCCCATCAAACCTGTCTTGATACCGTTAACGGCGTCTTTTGAACCTACACCATCTTTTTCTTCCATGGCAAGGTCAAAACCAGCGATAATAGTATGGAAGAATGGTGAAGTATTGAAGAATTGAGTATGAACTTTCATCATTTCTTTCAATTCAGGAGTTCCATCCCCATACATTTTACGCAACTGAGGCAAGATCATGTAAAGGTAACCAGAAGCTTGCATACGTTCGTAGTTCCAACCTAATTGGAAAGTAAACAAGCTACGTTTGTTGATTTGATTAAAATCTTCTTTTGTTAGTTTGTAATTAGAATTCGTCATCTTCGATTTCCCCACTTTCTGATGGTGTAGAAGGTGCTGCTACAGCTACTTTTTGGCTATTTTTGAAGTGAAGCACTGCAAGGAAAATACCTACGATAGAGATACCAATCATAGACAATCCTTTGAAGTTGTTCACGAAACCAATTTTTTCAGCAACTTCAGCAGGAAGAGTACCTACGATACCAGCAACAGCGCCACCAAGACCTGTTACATATGAGTAAAGAACAGTCAACATAGCTGTCAAACCAAATCCCATAGCAAGGTAATGAAGGTTACGTTTAACTGGAAGGTAACGAAGCAAGATTGCAAATCCAAGACCTGGAAGCATACGTCCTGCGAGTGTCAAACCATCTGCAATCCATTGGTATTTTGTAACGAAGTCTACTACGCCTTGTACAAATTCACCACCAAAAGCAAGGGCAAAGAAGACTGGAAGGGCACGAGATAAAGCCCAAGGAATCGCACCAAGCAAGTAGTTGCGTTCAATACCTTTATAGTCAAAGCGTTCGATGGCAGCATCCACACGGTGAGCGAAGAAGGTAGTAGTCATACGACCAAGAACGTCGAAGTAAGTCAAGAGAGTTGCTACTGGTACAGCGATTGTAGTAATGGCAAGCGGTGCATCAATTCCTTGTGAAACAGAGAAGGCTGTCGCAAGAACCGCACCAGAAGTTGCGTCGATACGAGAAGCACCACCGAAGGTACCAACCCCAAGAACGAACAGTTGCAAGTTACCACCGATAAGCAAACCAGTAGTCACATCTCCCATGATTAAACCAGTAATGAAACCAGCAAATACAGGGGAACCTGCAGATGAAACGATCGTCAACTCATCACAGATTTGATAAGCTGAGTACAAAGTGAGAAGTAAAATTTGCCACCATTGTATCATAACAATGACCTCCTAAAAATTTTTTCCTATTTTAATAAGCTCAAAAAGTCTGAAATTGGATCATTTGGAACCATTTGAGCAGTAAGTTTAACACCTTTTTCTGCCAATTTGTGGAAATCTTCCACATCCTTGTCTACTACGTTGATAGAACGTGTGATAGGGCGAGTTTCTGGTGTTTGAGACATATTCCCAACATTAAGGGTTTCAAGTGGTACACCTGCTTCTACCAAACCAAGGAAGCGGTCTGGTTTACGAGCAACGATAAAGAGACGTTGGCTATCGTATTTACCAGCAAGAATATTGGCTGCCGCTTTCTCAATTGGCAAAATACTCAATTTTACACCTGGTGGTGTCGCAAGTTTCAAACCACTCTTTTCAACATCGTTGTTGACAACTTCGTCATCTACAACCATAATACGTGAAACATTTAGTTTTCCAGCCCAAAGATTGGCTACTTGTCCGTGGATCAAACGTCCATCGATACGGCATCCTACAATTGTCATAAGTTTTCCCCCTTTATGTGTTTTAGTGTAGGTTTACGAGTTAAATGAATCTCTTCTTTATATTGGCCCTCTGTTTCAAAGATGATGATGCGGTTGGCACCTTCCTTGAGATAGCTATGAGGGATATAAAGTGAGAGGGTTGGGCCGACGTTCCAAAAACGTCCTAGATTCTGCCCATTGACAAAGGCAACTCCCTTACCAAACTCAGACAAGTCTAGGTAAGTATCTTTTGGCTCTTGGACTGTAAAGTCATAAGCGTAAAAGGCTGGTTGTCCTTGAGTCCATCCTTTTGAAAAATCAATTTTCTTAGGATTGTCTAGTGGGAGTGGATAGTGTTTCCAGTTCAGTAAGAAATGCAAATCCTTACAAACCCCTGTCCGAATTCCCTTACGTTGCGTATCTGCTAAGAACTTGTGTCCATAGTTGACACGCCCCATATTTTCTATCAATATGTCAATCCTAGATAACGCTTTCTTTTCACCTTGATAAAAAATATCTTCCCCAATCTCTGTCTGATATTGGGTTTTAATCCACTGACCATCGACATACAGCTGGGCCCTATCTCGACCGTCAATGATACGAAGTCTTTCTTCTTCTGCATCCCAGTTTGTTTCTGTTCGATAGAGTAAGATAACCATAGCTTTGTCCCAGCTCCTCCATCTTTTTAGGATAGAGGCTTTCTACTGGACTTGACAAGCTATCCAAGGTTTCAAACAAGGAAACTTTTTCTACTATTGGAATAGCATCCAACTCCATACTCTCTTTGTAGAGTGGTTCTAACTGCGGATACTCTGGAAATGTGTTGCCATCATCTTCTTGACTGCAAGATATTTAGCAGTTGGATTTCCTTCTTCATCCAGAAGGGCATCGTAATCATAAGACGTAACTTGTGGCAAATCCAAAGTTCCTCGAGCTGAGCAACCATTCATGAAACCAAAGTTTGTACCACCGTGGAACATGTAAAGATTGATGGAGCCTTGTTCCAAAACTTCTCGAACTGCATCTGCCAATTCCTTAGGATCCCGTGTGATAATCGGTTCTTTCCAGCGATTGAACCAACCATCCCAGAACTCCATACACATGAGTGGCCATTTCTTACCATGCTCATCAAAGAATTCCTGCATCTGTGAAAAGTTGTAAGGTGCCTTAGAACCAAAGTTCCCTGTTACAAAGAGGTCATCTTCGATTAAGGTTCCCGCTTTCAGAGTAGCTCTCCAAGGACCATCTGATGTAAAGAGAGGACAGGTTACGCCACGCTCTTCCATCAGCTGTCGAATGGCTCTCAGGTAAGCCTTATCTTCTCCATAAGAACCATACTCATTTTCAACCTGCATCATGAGGATATTGCCACCATTGTCCAACAGATGTGGAACCAGTCGTGGCAAGAGCTGATCATAATAGCGACCGACAGCCTCAATATAGGCAGGATCTGAAGAACGAATCCTCATGTCTTTGGTTAAGAGCCAGGCTGGTAAACCACCGAATTCCCACTCCGCACAGATGAAGGGAGACGGACGAACGATAGCGTAGAGACCCAAGTCTTGCGCTGTCTGTAGAAATCGCTCCAAATCCAGAGCTCCTTCAAAATGAAACTCACCCTCACGAGGCTCGTGTAAATTCCAAGCCACATAAGTCTCTACCGTATTAAAACCAAGAGCCTTCAAGTTATAGAGCGAATGATACCAATCCTCTGGAGGAATCCTAAAATAATGAATGGCGCCAGATAAAATCTTGAACGGTTTCCCATCTAAATAGAAATCGTCTCGTATCTCAAATCGTGTCATAAAACTACCTTTTGATTGCAAAGTTTGCGCTTTCACTCGTTGTTATAGTAATTATAAACCAATCTGTTTGAATTGTCAATAGAAATTGTCGGAATATTTACTGTAATTTTACTATTATACACACGTTCAATTAGTTTCAAACATTTTCAGACCCATTTCAAACGCTCTTTACATTCGGAATAGAGAACCTAAAATAATTTTGTATAAAATACATTTATAAAATATGAGCAATGCCTATGTAACTTAATTTTTTAATCTGTTATCTAATTTTTTATTCAAAAGACTACTATTTTTTTCGCTTTTATGGTAAAATTTTCTATGGAGAAGGAAAATAGAGGTAAAAATATGGCAATTCCCAAATATCAATACATAAAAGACGAATTAAAAAATAAAATCATCTCTGGGCAGTTTAGCAGTGGAGATAAATTTTACACTGAAGCAGAACTCATTTCAATGTACGATGTCAGCTCTATCACAGTTGTTCGCGCCTTAAACGACCTTGCCAAAGATGGCTATATTGTCCGCCAACAAGGAAAAGGAACCTTCGTTTCACGTGCACGCAAACACAAGCTTGTAGAGTTTTCAGATATTGAACTCTTCAATGCTAAAGATGATAAGGTAACTGTTCTTTCAATTGAACGCGGAAACAAGCTTGTTTACTTGGAAAAATTGGGTCTACGCGGCGATCAATTCTACTACAAGATTGAACGTATCCGCGAATCAAACGGTGTCGTTTATATCTACCATACATCCTACATCCCAGAACAATATATCAACGCAAATTATCCAAACCTTGAATACTATAGTTCTATCTATAATCGTTTCAAGTTAGACTACCACATTCACATGAATGATGAACACTTTGAAGAAATCAACGAAATAGTCTTTCCAACTCCAGAACATGCGGCTTCAGTCCTCGGAGTCGATGAACAATTCCCTACTGTCCTACAAACTAAAATCACCAAACTCGAATCAACTGGCCAAGTTTTAGAATACAGTGAAACTTACAAACGATCGATTACTACAAGATTAAATTCATCTCATGTGACCGTGATCACTAAGAAGAAAGCCTGAGCCTGCTCGGGCTTTTTCTATGCTTATTATACCACACCAAAAAGGTAGCGCTTACCTATTTTTAGAAGATTCTATAATTTGTGGAATATTTTATAGAAATAGAACCAAAAATTATACTAGATATATATACGTATTTTTTCCGACTAATCTGAAATCTTAAGCTTAAATTTTATATTTTTTTATACTTATTATAGTTTTTTGTCATCTCCTCTTGACTCTCGTTAATATAAGAAATAAAATAAAGGCGTTGATTTATATAATCGCTATCAATATAACAATGCAATCAGGAGGTTTTGCAATGAAACATGAAAAACAACAGCGTTTTTCTATTCGTAAATACGCTGTAGGAGCAGCTTCTGTTCTAATTGGATTTGCCTTCCAAGCACAGACTGTTGCAGCCGATGGAGTTACTCCTACTACTACAGAAAACCAACCGACCATCCATACGGTTTCTGATTCCCCTCAATCATCCGAAAATCGGACTGAGGAAACACCTAAAGCAGAGCTTCAACCAGAAGCTCCAAAAACTGTAGAAACAGAAACTCCAGCTACTGATAAGGTAGCTAGTCTTCCAAAAACAGAAGAAAAACCACAAGAGGAAGTTAGTTCAACTCCTAGTGATAAAGCAGAGGTGGTAACTCCAACTTCTGCTGAAAAAGAAACTGCTAATAAAAAGGCAGAAGAAGCTAAAGAGATTGATTCTAAAGAGTCAAATACAGACAAGACTGACAAGGATAAACCAGCTGAAAAAGATGCTAAAAAAAATGAAGCGAAAGCAGAGGCTGACAAACCAGCAACAGAGGCAGGAAAGGAACGTGCTGCAACTGTAAGTGAAAAACTAGCGAAAAAGAAAATTGTTTCTATTGATGCTGGACGTAAATATTTCTCACCAGAACAGCTCAAGGAAATCATCGATAAAGCGAAACATTATGGCTACACTGATTTACACCTATTAGTCGGAAATGATGGACTTCGTTTCATGTTGGACGATATGAGCATCACAGCTAACGGCAAGACCTATGCCAGTGACGATGTCAAACGCGCCATTGAAAAAGGTACAAATGATTATTACAACGATCCAAACGGCAATCACTTAACAGAAAGTCAAATGACAGATCTGATTAACTATGCAAAAGATAAAGGTATCGGTCTCATTCCGACAGTAAATAGTCCTGGTCACATGGATGCGATTCTCAATGCCATGAAAGAATTGGGAATCCAAAACCCTAACTTTAGCTATTTTGGGAAGGAATCAGCCCGTACTGTCGATCTTGACAACGAACAAGCTGTCGCTTTTACAAAAGCCCTTATCGACAAGTATGCTGCTTATTTCGCGAAAAAAACTGAAATCTTCAACATCGGACTTGATGAATATGCCAATGATGCGACAGATGCTAAAGGTTGGAGTGTGCTTCAAGCTGATAAATACTATCCAAACGAAGGCTACCCTGTAAAAGGCTATGAAAAATTTATTGCCTACGCCAATGACCTCGCTCGTATTGTAAAATCGCACGGTCTCAAACCAATGGCCTTTAACGACGGTATCTACTACAATAGCGACACAAGCTTTGGTAGTTTTGACAAAGACATCATCGTTTCTATGTGGACTGGTGGTTGGGGAGGCTACGATGTCGCTTCTTCTAAACTACTAGCTGAAAAAGGTCACCAAATCCTTAATACCAATGATGCTTGGTACTACGTTCTTGGACGAAACGCTGATGACCAAGGTTGGTACAATCTCGATCAGGGGCTCAATGGTATTAAAAACACACCAATCACTTCTGTACCAAAAACAGAAGGAGCTGATGTCCCAATCATCGGTGGTATGGTAGCTGCTTGGGCCGATACCCCATCTGCACGTTATTCTCCATCTCGCCTCTTCAAACTCATGCGTCATTTTGCAAATGCCAACGCTGAATACTTCGCAGCCAACTATCAACCTGCAGAAAAAGCACTAGAAACTATTCCAAAAGACTCTAACCGTTATACTGCTGAAAGTTTTGCTGCTGTCAAAGAAGCTGAAAAAGCCATCCGTTCACTCGATAGCAACCTCAGCCGTGCTCAACAGGATACGATTGATCAAGCAATCGCAAGCCTTCAAGATGCTATTAAAAACTTGGCTTTAACTCCAGAAGCACAAAAAGAAGAGGATGCTAAACGCGAACTTGAAAAACTGAATAAGAATAAAGTCATTTCCATCGATGCAGGTCGCAAATACTTTACTCTGAACCAGCTCAAACGCATCGTAGACAAGGCCAGTGAGCTCGGATATTCTGATGTTCATCTCCTTCTAGGAAATGACGGACTTCGCTTTCTACTCGATGATATGACCATTACTGCCAACGGAAAAACCTATGCTAGTGATGACGTTAAAAAAGCTATTATCGAAGGAACTAAAGCTTACTACGACGATCCAAACGGTACTGCACTGACACAGGAAGAAGTGACAGAGCTTGCTAAATATGCTAAGGAAAAAGGTATTGGTCTGATTCCAGCTATCAATAGTCCAGGACATATGGATGCTATGCTGGTTGCCATGGAAAAACTTGGCATCGCGAATCCTCAAGCAAACTTTGATAAAGTTTCAAAAACCACGATGGACCTTGAAAATCAAGAAGCACTTAACTTTACCAAAGCCCTTATCGGTAAGTATATGGATTACTTTGCTGATAAATCAAAGATTTTCAACTTTGGTACTGACGAATACGCCAACGATGCGACTAGTGCCCAAGGCTGGTACTACCTCAAGTGGTATCAACTCTATGGCAAATTTGCCGAATATGCCAACACCCTCGCAGCTATGGCCAAAGAAAGAGGGCTTCAACCAATGGCCTTCAACGATGGCTTCTACTATGAAGACAAGGACGATGTTCAGTTTGACAAAGATGTCTTGATTTCTTACTGGTCTAAAGGCTGGTGGGGATACAACCTCGCATCACCTCAATACCTAGCAAGCAAGGGTTATAAGTTCTTGAATACCAACGGTGACTGGTATTATGTTATAGGCAATCACAAACAAGATGAAGCTTACCCTCTTTCAAAAGCAGTTGAAAATTCTGGTAAAGTTCCATTCAATCAACTAGCTTCTACCAAATATCCTGAAGTAGATCTTCCAACAGTCGGAAGTATGCTTTCAATCTGGGCAGATAGACCAAGCGCTGAATACAAGGAAGAGGAAATCTTTGAACTCATGACTGCCTTTGCAGACCACAACAAAGACTACTTCCGTGCTAATTATAATGCTCTCCGCGAAGAATTAGCTAAAATTCCTACAAACTTAGAAGGATATAGTAAAGAAAGTCTTGAGACCCTTGACGCAGCTAAAACAGCTCTAAATTACAACCTCAACCGTAATAAACAAGCTGAGCTTGACACACTTGTAGCCAACCTAAAAGCCGCTCTTCAAGGCCTCAAACCAGCTGCAACTCATTCAGGAAGCCTAGATGAAAATGAAGTGGCTGCCAATGTTGAAACCAGACCAGAACTCATCACAAGAACTGAAGAAATTCCATTTGAAGTTATCAAGAAAGAAAATCCTAACCTCCCAGCTGGTCAGGAAAATATTATCACAGCAGGAGTCAAAGGTGAACGAACTCATTACATCTCTGTACTCACTGAAAATGGAAAAACAACAGAAACAGTCCTTGATAGCCAGGTAACCAAAGAAGTTATAAACCAAGTGGTTGAAGTTGGCGCTCCTGTAACTCACAAGGGTGATGAAAGTGGTCTTGCACCAACTACTGAGGTAAAACCTAGACTGGATATCCAAGAAGAAGAAATTCCATTTACCACAGTGACTCGTGAAAATCCACTCTTACTCAAAGGAAAAACACAAGTCATTACTAAGGGTGTCAATGGACATCGTAGCAACTTCTACTCTGTGAGCACTTCTGCCGATGGTAAGGAAGTGAAAACACTCGTAAATAGTGTCGTAGCACAGGAAGCCGTTACTCAAATAGTCGAAGTCGGAACTATGGTAACACATGTAGGCGATGAAAACGGACAAGCCGCTATTGCTGAAGAAAAACCAAAACTAGAAATCCTAAGCCAACCAGCTCCATCAACTGCTCCTGCTGAGGAAAGCAAAGCTCTTCCTCAAGATCCAGCTCCTGTGGTAATAGAGAAAAAACTTCCTGAAACAGGAACTCACGATTCTGCAGGACTAGTAGTCGCAGGACTCATGGCCACACTAGCAGCCTATGGACTCACTAAAAGAAAAGAAGACTAAGTCTTTTCGATAAAAAATAAACAGCGAGATTGAAGCTCGCTGTTTATTTTTTAATTAATCACCTAGTCCAAGACGTTCAAAGATATCATCCACTCGTTTGGTGTAATAAACTGGGTTGAAGATTTCATCGATTTCTTCTTGTGTGAGACGTGATGTTACTTCTGAATCTGCCTCAAGAAGTGGTTTAAAGTCTACTTGGTTGTCCCAAGAGTAGGCTGTTTTTGGTTGCACCAAGTCATAGGCTTGCTCACGGGTCATGCCTTTTTCAATCAATGTCAACATAGCCCGTTGGCTAAAGATAAGACCAAAAGTCGAGTTCATGTTGCGGATCATATTTTCTGGGAAAACTGTCAAGTTCTTGACGATATTTCCAAAACGGTTGAGCATGTAGTCAATCAAAATGGTCGTATCTGGTGTAATGATACGCTCAGCTGATGAGTGGGAAATGTCACGTTCATGCCAGAGAGCGACATTCTCATAAGCCGTAATCATGTGACCACGGATAACACGCGCCAAACCTGTCATGTTTTCAGAACCGATTGGGTTGCGTTTGTGAGGCATTGCAGATGAACCTTTTTGCCCTTTAGCAAAGAATTCTTCCACTTCGCGTTGTTCAGATTTTTGCAAACCACGAATCTCAGTCGCCATACGTTCGATTGAAGTCGCAATGCTGGCAAGAACTGCAAAGTACTCAGCGTGAAGGTCACGAGGAAGGACTTGTGTAGAGATTTCTTGAGCACGGATACCAAGCTTGTTGCAGACATACTCCTCTACAAATGGTGGGATATTGGCAAAGTTCCCAACCGCACCAGAAATCTTACCAGCTTCTACACCAGCAGCCGCATGCTCGAAACGCTCGATATTGCGCTTCATTTCGCTGTACCAAGTCGCCAATTTAAGACCAAAGGTTGTCGGCTCAGCATGCACACCGTGGGTACGCCCCATCATGATGGTGAACTTGTGCTCCTTGGCCTTGTCAGCGATGATATTAGTGAAGTTTTCAAGGTCACGACGGATGATGTCGTTGGCCTGCTTGTAGAGGTAACCATAGGCCGTGTCCACCACGTCAGTAGAAGTCAAGCCATAGTGAACCCACTTGCGCTCTTCACCAAGAGTCTCAGAAACCGCACGCGTGAAAGCCACCACATCGTGGCGCGTCTCCTGCTCAATTTCCAAAATACGGTCGATGTCAAAGTCCGCCTTCTTGCGAATCAAAGCCACATCTTCCTTAGGGATTTCCCCCAACTCAGCCCATGCCTCGTCAGAGAGGATTTCCACCTCAAGCCAAGCACGGTATTTATTTTCTTCACTCCAAATATTCGCCATCTCAGGGCGAGAGTAACGGTTGATCATGTTGTTCATTTTTCCTTTCTTCTTAAGCTGTTGGGAATAAGCTATCTAGGTAAAGCAAGATTTCTACTCAAACTCCTCTTTTCCAATAAACACAGACGGGTAATGATCTAGTATATTCAAATCCGTATCCAGCGGTACATCATAGATAGCTAAATAATTTTCGGGGTATTGTGCAGCTAGTTCTTCATATTTAGCTTGTACCTTATCTTGGTCAGCACTGGCATACAAGACTTCGACAACTGCTCCAGTCTTATCCTTTTCAATAAATGTATTAACGATAATTTGTATCATGAACTTGTCCTAAAAATCAATCCCTTCCCCAAACTCTTCCACACTATCCGGTACATCACTAAACAAAGTCACATGTCCCATCTTACGATTATGCTTTGCTTCTATTTTACCATACATGTGGAGATGGGCGCTTGGATTTTCTGTGACATATTTTTTAGCGACCTCAACATGCTGGCCGAGAACGTTAAGCATGACGGCAGGCGCATGTAGTTTTATGGCTGGCAATGGTGCTCCGAGAACACCGAGAATATGGGTGTCAAACTGAGAGAAATCACAGGCTTCAATAGAGTAATGGCCTGAGTTGTGTGGTCGTGGAGCAATCTCATTGACAATGATGTCATCAGCTGTCGCAAACATTTCCACACAGAGAGTTCCAGACAAGTTGAGTTGTTCTGCGATTCGCACTGCCATAGCTTTAGCCTTGTCTGCTAGACTTTCAGAAATGCGGGCTGGTACGATGGTCTTAGACAGGATATTGTTGCGGTGGATATTTTCCTGAACTGGGAAAAACGTCACCTCCTTGCCATTTCCTGACACGATGACAGAAATCTCAAGGTCAAAGTTGACAAATTCTTCCAAGACGCAGTCTGCTGAGTCTGCTAGCGCATAGGCTGCTTCCAAGTCTGCTTCTGAACGAATAACCTTTTGTCCATGACCATCGTAGCCACCAGTCGCAGTCTTGAGGACATAGTTTTTCGACAAGTCGATATCTGCCAAGTCTAGGCTAGAAGTCACGACCTTGTAGGGTGCCACAGTGACTTGAGCCTTGTTTGACAAAAAGTCCTTTTCAAAAATACGATTTTGCGAAATGCGGAGCAGATCTGTTCCTTGAGGGAGTTGTCCATCCTTGATAACGACATCCAAACCGTCAGCGTCGACATTTTCAAACTCGTAAGTGAGGACATCGCAACGGTCTGCCAACTGACGGAGGGCGTCCACATCGTTATAAGGTGCCACAATGATTTCCGCCACGCGAGAGGCCGGGCAATCCGCCGCAGGATCCAGCGCGATAACCTTGTGCCCCATGTAGATAGCAGAAATGGCCATCATCTGACCCAGTTGACCGCCACCGATAATTCCGATTGTTTTAGATGAGCTCATTGGTAGACTCCTCTGCGATTTTTCCTTGTTCTTCTGCAAAATCTGCCAAAGCCGTCGCGATAGCTTGATCCTCTACTGAAAGAAGACGGAGGGCAAAGAGAGCTGCGTTAGTCGCTCCAGCTTCACCGATAGCCATGGTCGCAACAGGCACCCCACCCGGCATCTGAACGATAGAATAGAGTGAATCCACTCCACTAAGAGCACGAGACTTGACTGGCACACCAATGACTGGAAGGGTTGTTTTGGCAGCTACCATGCCTGGCAAATGCGCTGCGCCACCAGCACCTGCGATGATGACCTTGATGCCACGGCTACGAGCTTCTTCGGCATGTCTGAACATGAGGTCTGGTGTGCGGTGGGCAGAGACAACCTTCTTCTCGTAGGCTACACCGAAGCGGTCTAGGACTTCTGCTGTTTTTTGCATGGTTACCCAGTCGGATTTTGAGCCCATGATGATGGAAATAATTGGTTTAGTCATAATTTTTCCTTTTTTCTTCTTTTTTGATAATGGTCTTAGGTGGTGGGGACGGAAGCAAACCTTCGGTTTCATTCCTAAACTTTGAGCCTAAGGTCTCAAAGTTTCCCCCTGACCAGAACATTCACTGTTCTGGTCTTTTCACCACGACGACCATTATCGTGTTTGGCGACTACGGCGCGTTATTCTTATATCTTTACTTAATTGCCTTGCTTCCGATATCTGTTCGGTAGAAGAGTCCTTCTATTTTTTGTTGGGATAGTTCTTGGTAGATGCTGGCTTGGGCTTCTTTGACGGTGGCTGCTGTGGTAACGAGCATATAAACTCGTCCGCCGTTTGAGATCAGTGCTCTGCTATTTTCCGCAAACTTAGCCCCTGCATAGTAGGTGATGACATCGCCTTCTGTCTTGGCTGGCAACTCAACGCCCCTTTCATAGTCTAGCGGGTAGCCCTTGGATGCGACAACCACACCCAGAGTCACACCCTTGTCCGTCCACATGATATTTGGCTCCTTGCTATCCAGGATATCTGTGATATTTTGAGCAAAGTCAGAGGTCAAGCGAGGCAAGATAATCTGAGTTTCTGGATCTCCGAACCGAGCGTTGAACTCAATGACTTTGGGTCCATCAGCTGTCAGGATAAGCCCTGCGTAAAGAACTCCCAGATAAGGGCGACCTTCTTTAATCATCCCTTCTAGAACTGGCTTGACAATGGTGTCAACCGCTGTATCAACTACACTCTGTGGTAAGTGTGGAACTGGCGCATAGGCACCCATACCACCCGTGTTAGGCCCTTTGTCGCCATCGTAGGCACGTTTGTGGTCCTGAGCCGTTGGCATGATGTAGAACTTATCACCATTGACAAAGGCAAAGAGTGAAAATTCCTCTCCTTCAAGGAATTCCTCAATAACCACGCGCGCACCTGAGTCACCAAATTTATTGTCCAAAAGCATCTCATGAGCGGCTTCGACCGCTTGCTCAACCGTCTCAGCAACGACGACACCCTTCCCAAGCGCCAAGCCATCCGCCTTGACTACGATAGGCGCACCCTGCTTTTCGATATAGGCCTTTGCTTCCTCGAAATCTGAAAATGTGCCATAGGCTGCTGTCGAAACACCATATTTGACCATGATTTCCTTAGCAAAATCCTTGGACCACTCCAGCTCCGCTGCCAATCTTGTCGGACCAAAGGCTTTGAGACCAGCTGCATGGAAATCATCCACGATACCAGCCGCAAGGGCGTCATCTGGACCGATAAAGGTCCAAGCAATATCGTTGGCCTTTGCGAAGTCAATCAATTTAGAATGTTCGGAAATAGAGATATTTACCAATTCCAGACCATCCAGAGTCATACCGTCATTCCCAGGAGCTACAAATACTTTTTCAACGTCTTTTGACTCAAGCAACTTCTTAGCAATCGCATGTTCACGACCACCCGAACCGACAACTAACAGCTTCATCCCTCAACCTCTTTTGCGAATTATTTAATAATATTATACCACAAACGTTCGTTTTAATCTTGTTTCAATCCGCATTTTTACGCAAAAAAGGAAAGAAACTGTTTTCTTCCCTTTAACGTTCTTAATGTCTAAAATGTCTCACACCTGTAAAGACCATTGTCAAGCCATATTTGTCAGCAGCTTCGATAGACTCTTGGTCACGGACGGATCCACCCGGCTGGATGATAGCCCTGATCCCTGCTTTGGCGATTTCTTCCACATTATCCGCAAATGGGAAGAAGGCATCCGAAGCAAGAACAGCGCCGTCAAGACGGTCTTTAGCTTGCTCAATAGCGATGCGAACAGAAGCCACACGGTTAGTTTGACCCGGACCGACACCAAGTGTCATGTGGTCATTGGTTACGATGATACCGTTTGATTTGACGTACTTGATAGCTTTCCAAGCAAACTCAAGAGCAGTCGCTTCTGTCTCAGTTGGCTGGCGTTTGGTCACCACTTGCCAGTCAGCTGGGCTTTCTTTGACCACGTCTTGGTTTTGTACCAGAAGTCCACCGACAACACCTGTGTATTCTGCTTCCACTTCGCTAGCCTCTTGAGCATCAAATGGCAAGGCAAGGATACGCAAGTTTTTCTTTTTATTGGTCAAAATAGCTAGCGCTTCATCCGTATAACTTGGTGCGATGATGATTTCAAGGAAAACACCATGCATCTTCTCAGCTGTCGCAACATCCAACTCACGGTTGAGAACGACGATTCCACCGAAAATTGAGACTGGGTCAGACTCATAAGCATAGTCCCAAGCAGTCTCGATGTCGTCAGCTTGACCAATTCCACATGGATTCATATGTTTGAGAGCCACAACGGTTGGACGATCTTTGAAATCACGAATGATACGAATGGCAGCATCCGCATCACGGATATTGTTGAATGACAATTCTTTCCCGTTAAGCTGTTTAGCAGATGCAATCGAGTAGTCAGTCGGCAAGGCTTTTTGGTAGAAATCTGCATCCTGTTGAGGATTTTCCCCATAGCGCATGGCCTGCTTGAGGTCATAAGTCAAGGTCAGCTTTTCAGGTTTGCTTTCACCCACTTGAGTTGTGAAATACTCTGCAATCAAGGCATCATAAGCCGCTGTGTGACGGAAAACCTTGGCTGCCAAACGTTGGCGAGTTTCGTAAGTGGTTTCGCCGTTAACTGACAACTCGTCCAAAACCACTGTATAGTCAGCAGGGTCTACCACAACCGTCACACTGGCATGATTTTTTGCTGCTGAACGAAGCATAGATGGCCCACCGATGTCAATGTTTTCAACTGCATCAGCGTAAGTCACATCCGGTTTGAGGATTGTTTCCTTGAATGGATAAAGGTTGACCACAACAAGGTCGATGAACTCAATCTGATTGTCCTTAGCTGCTTCCAAGTGACTATCCAAGTCACGACGAGCCAAAAGTCCCCCGTGGATATTTGGGTGAAGGGTCTTGACACGACCATCCATCATTTCTGGGAACCCAGTCACATCATCAATCGCAATGGTATCTACCCCAGCATTATTAAGGGCAACCTTGGTCCCACCTGTTGAGATGATGTCCCAACCGAGTTTTTTAAGTTCTTGGGCAAATTCAACAATACCCACTTTGTCTGAGACGCTGATTAAGGCTTTTTTCGTCATTCTATTCCTCTTTCTTTAAGTCCAAGCGCATAGCGACTTCGTTATTTTCTTCTATAAATCCTGTTTCCTGAAAACCCAAACTAGTCAACAGGTGCTTCATTTTTTCATTTCCAACCACATAATCTGCAACAATATGACTGCAGACTCTATCCATCTGAGCCTCTTTGATTAGAACTTCCAAGGCTTTTCTACCATAACCTCTTCCTTGGTACTGCTGACCAATCATTATCCGCCAGATAAAGTATTCCGCTTCATCCTTGTCTATTTCCAGCAGGAGAAAGCCAACCACTTGCTTATCCCAATAGATTGCCCTCGGAAACACATCTTCATTTTCCCGGTAGAGCCATGCGTCAGCTAAAGAGCGTACATTTGGAGCCACAAAACGTGCTCGTTCATCAGCTTCAGATATTTTCAAATCCAGCACTGCCTGAAAACTGCTCTCATCTACTAATTTCATCTCAATCATTTTTTCTCCTTTTGAATAAATAGGGTTTTGAGGTGATTAAAGACTAATCTAACTCATATAAAAGGTAGTTATCAAAATTTATGATTCCTTTGAGGTAATCTCGGTCTGCTTTAGACAACTCAAATTCTGGAAAAGTCGCAATTAAACTGGACAAATAAAAATAATTCGGGTGCCTACGATAAGAAAAACCTGCTTGACCGAATTTCCCTTGACAAAAATCATAGGCAAGTTTCAATTCTTGACTTGTGACACCGTCTAAAATTTTATCTAACTCTGAAAGCTGACTTTTATCAGTATTTTCTATCATAGCTTTCACTGTATTTACTAAAACAAAAAGAAAATCATTAGTATTATCCAGTAGGATTGGTCTGTTAGATAACTTATTCTTTAACTCCATATAGTATTGGTCCATAATCATTTCTTCCTCTCCACTCCCAAACTATCCAACAATTCTGGATACAGTTTGTACTCTGTTTCGTGTATGCGAGTCTCGAAAGTATCTAGGGTATCCCCTTCAAGCCGTGGCACACGCACTTGTTTGATAACCTTTCCTGTATCCACACCTGAATCCACCCAATGAATGGTCACGCCGCTCTCAGCAACGCCAGCATTCCAAGCATCCTCAATCCCATGAGCTCCTGGAAATTCTGGCAGGTAGGCTGGATGAATGTTGACAATCCTGCCTTCATAAGCCGCCAATAAGGTTGGCCCAACGATTTTCATGTAGCCTGCTAGACAAACCAAGTCAATCTGGTGTTCTTCCAAGAGTTCGACAAGGGCCGCTTCGTAGTCTGCCTTGCTCTCAAACTCCTTGAGTTCAAAATCATAGGACAGAACGCCGAGCTTGTCTGCACGTTCGAGCACATAGGCGTCACGATGGTCTGAAAAGACAAACTCTACTGGAAATTGTTCCGCTATCACCTGAAAATTTGAGCCATTACCAGAGGCAAAAACCGCTATTTTTTTCATTTGATGATGACACTTTCGTTTTCTTTCTTGACGATGTGACCAATTTCATAGACTGGTTCATCCAGCAATTCCTTGACACGACCTACATTTTCAGGGCTGACTGCTAGCATAAGTCCCACACCCATATTGAAGATTTCAAACATTTCTTCATGTTTGATTTTACCATATTTTTCAAGAGCTTTGAAAATAGGAAGCACTGGAACTTTGCTTTCATCAATCTCAGCAGCTAGGTCATCTGCAAACATACGAGAGACATTTTCGATAAAGCCACCACCAGTGATGTGGGCAATGCCATTGACCAAGCCTTCCTTGATGAGTGGTAAGACAGCCTTGACATAGATACGAGTCGGTTCAAGAAGAACTTCCTTGAGTTGCTTGCCTTCCAATTCTGGCAAGATTTCCTCACCTGTGTAATCCGCAAAGACACGACGAACAAGAGAGTAACCATTGGAGTGAATCCCACTTGAAGCAAGTCCGAGAAGAATATCTCCTTCTGCCACCTTTGAACCGTCAATGATTTGAGATTTTTCAGCCACACCGACCGCAAAACCAGCCAAGTCATAGTCATCTTCGCCGTACATGCCAGGCATTTCAGCCGTTTCTCCACCAATGAGGGCAGCGCCTGCCTGCACACAACCTTCTGCCACACCAGCGACAACTTGTTCTAGCTTAGCTGGTTCATTCTTCCCTGTCGCTACGTAGTCAAGGAAATAGAGGGGTTCCGCACCCGCAGCGATGATATCATTGACACACATGGCCACACAGTCCTGACCGATAGTATCGTGCTTGTCGTATTTGATAGCCAACATGAGTTTGGTTCCGACACCATCAGTTCCTGAAATCAAGACAGGTTCTTTGACACCTGTTTTTGAAAGGTCAAACATACCACCAAAGCCTCCCAGAGCTCCCATGACACCTGCACGCTCCGTACGAGCCACGTGCTTTTTAATCCGTTCAACAACTTCATAACCCGCTTCAACATCCACACCAGATTGAGCGTACGCATTTTTATTTGCCATTTTATTTTTCCTTTTCTTTTTTGGGAAAGACTGCGACGTATTTTTAGATAAACAATTATTTTATCTAAAAATACTAGTCAGGTCTCTAGCTTTGGTCCCATAGGAGAAAGCGTCTACTGACAAATGCTTTAACTTTTAGTCAGTAGTGAGACGTGAAGCATAAGCATTCTTATTTGTCATTTTTATATTCCTTTTCTTTAATGGAGAATCTGTCATCTATTTGTAAAAACTGGTCTTTTCTTCCAAACTTCGACGATAGTCTTCTTCATAGTCGTAGAGAGGCGTTGGGTAATCACCGTCAAAGTAAGCGACACAGAGACCGCCATTTGGCGCATCCGTTTCAATACCAATTGAATCAATCAACCCTTCAACAGAAAGATAAGTCAGACTGTCCGCACCAATGATTTGGCGAGTTTCTTCAACAGTATGATTGGCCGCAATTAGCTCCTGACGGGTCTGGATATCAATCCCGTAGAAGCATGGATAAGCAAGCGCTGGACTACCAATGGCAACGTGAACCTCAGTCGCACCAGCTTCTTTCAAGAGCTGAACGATACGACGAGAGGTTGTTCCACGTACAATAGAGTCATCAATCATAACCACACGCTTGCCTTTGACAACACCAGAAACAGCAGATAGTTTCATCCGCACCCCTTGCTCCCGCAATTCTTGAGTCGGTTGGATAAAGGTCCGTTGGGTGTATTGGTTCTTGATAAGTCCCATTTCATTTGGCAAGCCTGATTCTTCCGCAAATCCCATAGCCGCGCTGAGGGAAGAATTGGGTACACCGACCACGATATCCGCCTCATGCTTGAATTCACGCGCCAATTGGGCACCCATACGTTTACGTGCCGTATGAACATTGACACCATGAATGTTAGAATCAGGGCGGGCAAAATAGATATACTCCATAGAACAGATTGCTAACTGAGTATCATCTGTATAGCTATCATACTGGATGCCCTTGTCATCAATGATCACAATCTCACCTGGCCTCAAATCACGAATCCATTCAGCACCAATAACCTCAAAAGCACAGGTTTCAGAGGAAACAACCACCGCTCCGTTAGCCATTTTCCCGATAGAAAGCGGACGGAAACCATTGGGGTCAAGAGCCGCAATCAACTTGTCCTCAAACAGCAAGATATAGGCAAAACCACCTTTGACAAGGCTGAGCGCTTCCTTGATTTTGCCCATCAGGCTAGGATTATGACTGCGACGAATGAGGTGAGCCAAGATTTCAGAGTCCGAAGTCGCACTGAAAATCGCGCCTCTTTGTTCCAGTTCTTTCTTGAGAGAGGCTGCATTGGTCAGATTTCCATTATGAGCCAACCCAAACTGCATATCGTGAAAACGGAAGAGGAAGGGCTGGATATTATCTACAGAAGCTTCGCCAGCAGTCGCGTAACGCACATGCCCAATCGCACCAGTTCCCGTCAATTTATCCAAATTAGCAGGATTTCTGAAGACTTCTGATAAAAGTCCCATGTCACGATGGCGCTTCAATTGCCCCTGATCATTGGAGAGGATTCCTGCCCCCTCTTGACCACGGTGCTGAAGACTATGGAGACCAAAATAGGTCAACTTAGCAGCATCTGGATGTCCCCAAATACCGAAAACACCACATTCTTCATTAAGAGATTTTACTTCGTATGTCATTTTTTATACCTAATTTTCATTTGTAATCATCAAGAGCTAGATTTACATGACTTTTACATTACTGATACCATCTATTAGAAAATCTGTAAGTCTTATTTTCCAGTGAAATGTTTAACCGCTGATGCGAACAGGTGTTGGTCTTTATTGCCTGGGATATTTTGGAAAAGACCATCCTCATAACGTTCTGAGTGGCCCATCTTACCGATGATTTGACCATTCTTGCTGGTAATTCCTTCGATGGCATGGACAGAACCATTCGGATTGTACTTAGAATCCATACTTGGTTTACCGTTAAAGTCAACGTATTGGCTGAAAATTTGTCCATTGTCACGGAGCTCTGCAAATTCCTCAGCCGTCACGACAAACTTCCCTTCACCGTGCGAAACAGGAATAGCGTGGATATCGCCCACTTGCACACCAGCCAACCATGTCGAGTTGCTATTGGCAATACGAGTTTCCACCATCTTGGCCACGTGTTGGTTGGCATCATTGTAGAAGAGGGTTGGACTAGTACTGTTAGCATCTTCAAAGTTTCCGTATGGTAGGAGACCCGATTTGACTAAGGCTTGGAATCCATTACAAATACCGATAATCAAGCCACCACGGGCGATAAAGCTATCAATAGCCACACGCACTTTTTCATTAAGCAGGATATTGACGATAAACTTAGCTGAACCATCTGGTTCATCCGCAGCCGAGAATCCACCGGCAAAGAAGAGAATGTTAGCCTTACCGATGTTGTCAACCATGGTTTCAACTGACTTGACAATGGCTTCTTCATTGAGTGTCACGAATGGCACCAAGTTAACCTCTGCGCCTTCTTTTTCAAATGCCTTGGCTGAGTCATATTCTGAGTTGGTTCCCGGGAATACTGGGATATAGACCACCGGTTTTTCAACCTTTTCTTTTGCTTTAATCACAACATCTGATACCACAGCTGGTACTTCAGCCAGTTCTTTGGCTTGAGCAAATTCTGTTGGGTAAACTTCTTCCAATTTGCCTTGGAAGGCACTGTCAAGTTTGTGTCCATCTAGCTTCACACCGTTGACAGTCAGTGTAAAGGCTGCTTTCGTTTGTCCAATCTTCTCTACTCCAGCAATTTCTTCAGGAGATGTGAAGACAAATCCGCCCAATTGTGCTGTCAAAGAACTTTCAAGTTCAGGCAAGATTACCTCTGCACCGATATGATTTCCAAAAGTAGCAAGAGCCAAACTTTCAACTACACCACCGTATTTGACAGCTGATGCAGACGTCACTTTATGGTCAGCTTGGCTTGCTTCAAACTGAGCAAAATTTTTCTTAATCAAGTCAAAATCAATCTCTGCAGAGAGGGCTTGACCTGGGATGTAGTAGATATTTTCCCCAACATCTTTAAATTCTGGAGAGAGCACCTTACGGCTATCTGCCGTCGTCACCCCAAATGCAACCAAGGTTGGCGGAACGGTCAATTCTTCAAAGGTACCAGACATGGAGTCCTTCCCACCGATAGATGGCAAGCCAAGTTGAATCTGAGCTTCAATAGAGCCTAGAAGGGCGGCTACTGGCTGACCAAAACGCTCTGCTTGCTTGTCCATCCGCTCGAAATATTCTTGGTAAGAGAAACGAGCCTTAGACCATTTGGCACCAGCAGCCACCAAACGAGCAGTTGCTTCGATAACCGCATAAGCAGCACCGTGGTATGGAGACCATTCAGCTACATATGGGTTGAAACCTTGAGCAATGACCGACGCAGTATGAGTCACACCGTGTTGAACTGGCAATTTCTGCACAGATGCCTCAGTTGGTGTAAGTTGGTAACGACCACCAAGTGGGTGATTAACCGTTGAGCGTCCAACAGAGCAGTCAAAGACAGTCTGTAATCCTTTTTGACTTGCATGGTTGAGGTCAGATAGAACCGTAAGGGTATCTGATTCCAGTGTGTCAGCGCTTGTTGTGCGTTCTTCTGGGAGTTTGACATCCTTATCTACAACCTTTGCATCAACGACCACGCGCACACCATTGGTATCAAGGAAACGGCGTTCCAAGTCGACAATGGTTTCACCATTCCAGTGCATGACAAGATTTGGTTTTTCCGTCACTGTCGCCACCACAACAGCGTCAATATTTTCTTTGTTACATTCAGCAACGAAGGCATCTACATCCTCAGGACGAACCACGACTGCCATCCGTTCTTGAGATTCAGAGATGGCAATTTCGGTACCATTCAATCCTTGGTATTTAAGAGGCACCTTATTAAGGTCGATTTCAAGACCGTCTGCCAATTCACCGATAGCTACACAGACACCACCAGCACCAAAGTCATTAGACTTCTTGATAAGACGAGTGACATCGCCATTACGGAACAGACGTTGAATCTTGCGTTCTTCGATGGCATTCCCTTTTTGAACCTCAGCACCAGCAGTCTCTACAGACTCAACCGTTTGAACTTTAGAAGAACCTGTCGCACCACCGACACCGTCACGTCCAGTCTTACCACCGAGGAGGATAATGACATCGCCCGCTTCCGGTTTTTCACGGACAACATTGCCCTTGGGAGCCGCACCAACAACGGCACCAAGTTCCATACGTTTAGCAACGAAACCTGGGTGGAAATATTCACGAACGTAGGTTGTTGCAAGCCCAATCTGGTTACCGTATGAAGAATAACCATGAGCCGCTGTTTTAGAAATGACTTGTTGTGGCAGTTTCCCAGCGCGAGTTTCTGAAATCGGTGCTGTAATATCACCAGCACCTGAGATCCGCATGGCTTGGTAAACATATGAGCGACCTGACAATGGGTCACGAATGGCTCCACCGATACAGGTAGCAGCCCCACCAAATGGCTCAATTTCCGTTGGGTGGTTGTGAGTTTCATTCTTGAACATTAGGAGCCATGGTTCTTTCACACCATCAACGTCCACTTCGATTTCTACTGAGCAAGCATTGATTTCATCTGACACTTCCATGTCGTCCAAACGTCCATTGGCACGCTCATAACGACCGAAAATAGTTGCCATATCCATCAAGGTTTGCGGTTTTTCCGTACGTCCCAACTCATCACGCATAGCGATATATTTGTCATAGGTTGACTGCAATTGCTTTTGGAATTTAGAAGCTGAGAAATCAATCTGTTTCAACTCTGTCTCAAAAGTCGTGTGACGGCAGTGGTCAGACCAGTAAGTATCCAAAACCTTGAGTTCTGTTTCCGTCGGCACGCGCCCGATTGACTTAAAGTAGTCTTGGATAAAGAGCAAATCATCCACTTCCATGGCCATCCCTTGCTCGGCCTTGTAGCGAGCAAAGTCTTCTGCCCTATAGCTTTCAAAGAAAGTCAATTTAGGAATGGTCTTGTCTGACTCAGAAAATTCCTGCTTGGCAATCCCTGTCGTGATGTCCTTGAAACGAGAATCAACTGGGTTGAGCAAGTAGTTCTTGACCGCTTCCAACTCAGTCGCATCAATATCCTTATTGACCAAATACAATTGTGCTGTATTGACCGTTACATCACTCGAACTTCCCAGCAAAAGCAAGGCTTCTTGCGAAGAAGCTGCACGCTGGTCAAACTGCCCTGGCAGGCTTTCAATGGCAAAGAAAGCATAATTAGCAAGATCCGCCTGCACAGATACTTCATCTAAAACATGGTCGGTCACCTGCTCAGAGAAGATGTGCTTCTCTGCAGGTGCAAACAAGTCCTCCGCCAAATCAAAGACATCATAGACTTGCACAATACGAATACTTTTCAAGCTTGAAAGTCCCAAGTTATGCTGGAGTTCTCTCACCAAACTCTCTGACTTGACCTGAAAATCAGCCTTTTTTTCAACAAAAATACGTTTATCCATCAATCCTTATTCCTTTATTTCAGCTCTTGCAATGTTCCCAACGACCTTGAGGTTGTTATTTCAATTCCTGCAACTTTTCCCAAACAATCTCATAAACGTCTGTTAGCTCTCCTAATCCCCTACGGAGTGAAAAGGTCTGGGGGACCTTTTCAGCCTGAGTCCTTTTAGTTGAGAGACGAAGGTTTTCCGTTGCAAACAGATTATTTCAAACCTTGCAACTTCTCCCAGACAACTTCGTAAACGTCGGTTAGTTCTCCCAATCCTCTACGGAAAACATCCTTATCCATGTGGTTGCCATCCGCATCCCACAAGCGGCAGTTATCTGGTGAAAATTCATCTGATAAGATAATCTTGCCATCCTTGTCAAAACCGAACTCTAGCTTAAAGTCAATCAACTTAAGTCCAATCTCAGCAAACCAGACCTTCAAAAGTTCATTGATACGACGAGTTTCTTCCTTCAAGTAGGCGATTTGCTGGTCATCCGCAATCTGTAGGAATTTCACATGTTCGTCATTGATAAACGGGTCATCCAAATCATCATTTTTATAGTAAAATTCGACAATCGGAGTCTCAAATGCGATTCCTTCGTCTACACCAAAACGTTTTGAAAAGGAACCAGCCGTGTAGTTTCGGAGCACGACTTCCAAAGGAATAATCTTAACCTTTTTATTGAGTTGCTCCGTGTCTGAAAGCTTCTCCACAAAGTGAGTCGCTACACCAGCTGCATTTAACTTCTCAAAAATAAAAGATGAAATCTGATTATTCAAGACTCCCTTACCTGCAATCTGCTCCTTCTTGACACCATTGAAAGCAGTCGCCTGGTCCTTGTAAGTTGAAATAATAAGATTTTCATCCTCTGTTGTATAGATATCTTTAGCTTTTCCCGAATAGATCAATTGTTTTGACATTTTAAAGTTCGCCTTTCGTATTACTTGAGCACATTCTACCATAAAAAACCAAAAAATACAAGAATTTAACCGAATAAATAGCGTAGTGACGTCAAAAATCATAAAGAAAAAACTGCAAGAAACATCTTTCTCACAGTTTTAAAATCATTTAACTCTAAAAACACGAACATTACTCTTTGTTCAAAAATTGATCCAAATAATAACGCAGATAACTTTTCTTGCCCGTAATCATCTGCAGGCGACCTTCCACCCCATATCGAAGTTTTTCAGCCTGCTCCGAAGTTAGATTAGTCTCCGCCTCGATTTTAAAGAAATTCCCTTTCTCAGTCTTAGTAGCTGTCGCATCAATACTTGTAATAGTAGAATCTAGGAAAAATTGATTCTTGGCATCATGAGTCGTAGTATAGCGAACAGAATCACCGACCTTGATCCTTGCTACATCTTTCGAACTGAGATAAGCTGTAAGTTTGGCTTTCCCTTCTTTTTCCAAGGACGGATAGAGTTGGGCTAGTAAGGCACCTTCTGCAACCATGCTAGAATCACTGGTCTCAGGATTGAGATGAAGTACCCCATCCTCACTCGCCGTAATTTTCCCCTTGTCTAAAAGATTTCCCTGTACCTTCTTACCTGACTCTGCTTCCAAGATTTTCTGGTCTAGAAGGGTCAATTCCTGACCAACCTTTGCCAAGTGTTGGGATTTGAGAGACTCCAATTGACTGCTTAAACCAGACGCGTAGGCTTGCTGGGTACCTGAACCTGCATACTGAACACGGTAAGTAGCAAGACTAGATTCTAACTGAGAAAGCTGCGCTTCAACCTGCGCAACAGCCTGAGCCTTAGCTTGCGGATTTTCCTCGCCCTGAGACTTGTAGGACTGGTAGAGAGAGTAGGCTAGATTCTGACTGGCCAAGGAAGCACCTGTTTCCATAGCTGACTTAGCTGTCTGGTAATCGCGAATTTTAGCCTCTGTTTGACTGATGAGATTCCCGATTTCAGCTTGGGTTTGACTAGTTGCTGCATTCTGGGACGCGATGGTCTCGTTTTGTTGCGATGTACTAGCCCTAAGACTGCCTGCTTGACTGATGTAGTCGCGAAAGGTGGCTTGGTAGCCAAACTTATCCTCCTCTGGAAAGTGGTTCTCCCCTTCTTGCAGGCTCTTTTGCAAATACTCCAATTGCTTTTTTTGATCCTTAAGCATATCCAACTGACTAGCATAGGCCTCTGCTTGGATACCCTCCGCCCCTTCCTGATATTGAACCAACAGTTCTCCCTTTTTAACCAGCTTATTTTCTTCCAAATGATTGACAAGAATGCGATTGTTGCTAGTTGACTGGATATTTGCAAGGATACGACTAGGTTCGACAGTAGCCCTAGTAGACAAGCTCATCTCCTTCTCTGCAAATGTTGCAAATCCAAGCAAAAACACGAGCAGAAGGGACATAGGTACAATCACCCGACTGGAAAAATTATGGTAACGACGATTATAAAACTCCGCACTTTCTAAAAATTCTGCTTTCATCCTCTCCTCTTTCTAGCTATTTACCAAATGGGCATAAAAGCCACCCTGTGCAAGCAAATCATCATGCTTTCCTTCTTCGACAATCTTGCCCTGATCCAAAACAACCACCTTCTCTGTCCGCTCAGCAATGGTCAAGCGGTGAGCAATGAAAATCAAGGTCTTGTTCAAAGCCATGAGATTATCAACAATTCGCTTCTCTGTCAAAATATCCAAACTGCTAGTCGCCTCATCCAAAATCAAGACCGGTGCATCTGTCAAGAGAGCACGCGCCAGAGCGATTCTCTGCCGTTGACCACCTGAAATCCCTGCCCCATCCGAAGTCAACTCTGTCTGGTAATTCAGTGGCATCCGCTCAATGTCCTCCCGAATCTCTGCCAATTCAACCGCCCGTAAGATGTCTTCCTGTGTCGTCCCCTCCTTGGCTCCCAAAAGAAGATTGTCCAAAATCGTTCCGTTAAAGACATAGGGCTGTTGAGGCAGATAGTTAATGTACTGGCGCAGGGCTTTTTTATCAATCTGATTGAGATTGACACCACCCAGACTAATCTCTCCCTGACTTGGGTCGTAAAAATTAACCATCATCTTGGCCAATGTCGTCTTACCTGACCCTGAAATCCCCACAAAAGCCACCTTAGAGCCTTGAGGAATGGTCAAATTGATATCCGACAAGACATCTCGACCATAGCCATACTTATAGTAAACCTGCTTGAAAGTCATCTCTCCCTTCATCAAGCTCAAATCCTCAACTGTTTTCTTCTCCTCAAACTCCGAAGCTACCAGATACACTTCATTTAAACGGTTATTGGCAACCTGCGCTGTCTGAAGCTTGGTTTGCAGATTGATGATATTTTCCAAAGGATTGGTAAAGTAAACAAGCAAGGTATTATAGGTAATCAACTGCCCCAAACTCATCTTGCCATCCATGACCAGAACAGCCCCCATCCAGAGAATGCCGACATTGAGCAAGAGATGGGCAACTTTTTTCAGAGCCTTTTGCTGACTCTCTGCCCGACTATAGGTAAAGGATTTCTTCAGATAATCCACAAATTCCTTGTCAATCTTTTGGTAACGCTGACTTTCACTGGTCAAAGACTTGATAGTCTCAATACCGTTGATGTCCTCAATGATAGAAGAAGACAGAACCGCATTGGCTTCCATGGTGTCCCGATTCATCTTTTCAAACGGCTTCATAAAGGCAAAGATAATCACTGTGTAGATAGGCAGCGCCAATAAGGTCATGAAAAAGAGATTGGTATTTTGTGAAAATAAAACAAGGGAAATAATGACAACCGTTGACACATCTAGGAAAATCGAAAGGATGGTCGAAGCCAGCGCATCAATAATACTATTGGCATCTGTAAAACGAGACACGATTTCCCCTGTTCTGCGTGTCGCAAAGAAGGACATGGGCAAGTGAAAAACATGCTTGATATAGGACAAAATCACATCAATCGACAAGCGTTGCCCCAAAACAAGTAAGAGATACTCCTGAGCGTAAGACAAAATCTGCTGGAGAATATAGACGATAACCAGCCCAATAGAAATAATCCCAAGCGTCGAACGCATCTGATCTGGCACATAGGTATCAATGATAGACTGCAGATAATAAGAACCCACAATGTTAATCAAGGTTACCAAGAGTGTTGCCAAAACGATATTGGCAATCAAGCCACGCTGCTTCACTAATATAGGGATAAAAGAGAGCAGACCATTCTTTTGTTCCTTATGAGGCTTGTAGTCTGGACTAGGTGCCATAAAAAGAGTCACTCCTGTCCATTCTTCCGCAAAACGCTCACGTGGCAGTTTGGTCAATTTCACCCCAGGATCTGGATCGGCAATATGAATGCTATCCTTATCCTGCCCAGTCACCACATAGTAGTGGAGCAATTTTCCTTCCTTAAGAACATGGGCAACAAAAGGAAAAGTCAAATCTGGCAAGTCAAAGAGCGTCATATCCGCCTTAATTGCTCGCGTCTCAAAACCAATTTCCTCTGCCACCTTGACCAAGCCCAAAGCCGTCGTCCCATCCATAGTCGTCTTAGCCAATTCTCGCAAGTGAGCCAAAGAATAATAACTACCATAGTAGCCAAAAACCATAGCTAATGAAGCTACACCGCAGTCCATCTGATCCACCTGCGGACGATAGTGACGTTTCCCAAATTTCATCTTCATCTCCTTTTTCCTAATACTCAATGAAAATCAAAGAGCAAACTAGGAAACTAGCCGCAGGCTGCTCAAAACACTGTTTTGAGGTTGTAGATAGGACTGACGAAGTCAGTCACATATATACGGCAAGGCGACGTTGACGTGGTTTGAATTTGATTTTCGAAGAGTATAAACTCATCTGATAACAACTATCTTACCCCAATCCTCAAACAAAAACTGGACTTCCTCCCCAAATGCGCCTATCTCCCTCCCAACTGCACTTTTTGGATAAAGAAAATAGGCAGAACAAACGTTCTACCTAGAAAATATAAAGAATTCCAAGTTAATAAAACCGAAATGATTTCGTGTCATTATTAAGTAAAGAAAAGAAATTTTAGTATTTCTAAAAACTATTTATAATAGACACTATAGCATTAAATAAAAATGGTACAGAAAATACTACTGTCAATCTTAAATTTTTAAATCTCGCATAATTTGTTATCCCAATTAGTAATACTGTCAATATGCTGAAATAAGCAAACTTTATATCCGATGGATTAAATAAGTAACAAAGTAAAATGCTAAAACTTAAGGTTATATTTTTAGATAAAAGAATATCTCCAAAGTTCCTCTTATCCTTATCAAAAAATAATGTAATCAGAAAGAGAGAAAATCCATATTCAATAAGAGTTGCTATAAATGTGAAAACAACAGAAATCACTGTCAATATTGTTTCTATTTTAATTGTAAAAAGATTAGATAGTTCAGATAATTTATCAATTTGTTCATCTAAAATTCCCGACTTCATCAGTAAATCAATAAACAAATATAAAAGAAAAAGATAAATAATCAGATTCATTAATTTGTATAAACTATTATTTGTTTGAAATTTCATAAACCCGTCCTTCCTCTATTAAAATCCTTTGAGATTTGCTAATCAATTCTTGATTCAATAAATTATGAGATACATATATAATAGTAGAGCTTTCTTTCATGGAAATTAAACGTTTAGCAATCATATCAATACTTCTTGCATCCACTGTTGATAAGGTCTCATCAATAAAAATATAATCCCAATTTTTAGCAAAAATTAAGGATAAGCCTAATTTGAATTTTGTTCCAGTAGATGCTGTCATATAGTTATCTCCGATTTTATTATCAAAAAAAGTATTAATTTGTTCTTTATCCTCAAATGATAGATGGATTTGAAAAGAATCACACAACAACTGCAAATTTTCTTCTATAGTAAATGGAATAACCCCAAGCTGATTGGTATCAAGGTATAGTACATCTTTGGAGACACAATTCTTTAAACCACTATCAAAAGTCTCTAGCCCAGCTAAAAGTTGTAGAAGGGTGCTCTTTCCTGAACCATTCTCTCCTTCAACTCTGTAAATTCCCTTATCAATCTCTAGTGATATATTTTTCAGTATACATTTATCATAACTTTTAGATTCATTTTCAATTTTCATAATTTAATTCCCTCTATCAACGCTGCTAAAATTAATAAAATATAAGAAATGATATACCATTTTAAATTACTTTTTATATAAATAAGTATATTTTCAATTCCCCTATCCTTCAATAATCGGTATAAAAGATACTGACTCATACCTTGATACCAAATAAAATTCGGTATTTCAATAAGACCATGAGGTAATATTCCTTTTATTGTAGCTACTATTCCAATCATCTGACCAGATATACCCAATTGTATTCCTAAAGATAGCAAATCAAAAAGTTGCAATAAGGGCGAAATCGGAAAACAGAATAGATATAGCAAAAAATTTGTAGAATTTGCCTGTAAAACTGTCAATGTAAATTGTAATTCCAGTTTCGGAGGTATAGTAGCAAAAGTCTCACTTTTTAATATAAAGCTTAAAAGTAAACCTAGTGAAAAACAGACCGTACAAAATAACACATAGTAAATCAGAAAACCACTTTTTCTCATCTAATGCCCCCTACTAAAGTTACAAATAATATCAGAAAACAATATAAAACCAGAAAACTCCATCTCAATAAACTAACTGTACCTTTAATTAAAAATAGAGCTTTCTTATAATAGACATAGGCTATAAAATAATTGAATGGAATCAATAACAAATTCAACAAAATACTTTTTATATCATTACTATAACTTGTCACTCTAATCAAACATAACAACAATGAAAATTGTAAGAAAGAGATTAAATGCGTCAACATCATTAGTTGTGCATTCTTAAAAAAGAAATTCATTTTAGAATGATTAAGAGCAGATAATTGAAGTAAAGCTAGATCTACCCCAATTGAGGATTTATGATTCCCTATTATTGCCTCCATTAATGTGATATATATTGAGGTATAAAGAAACAATATTGGTATTTTTGTACCATCAATTGATAACATCGTCATCATATACCAAAATAGATAGGAAAGAAGAATACTAATCAAAATAAAAGAAAAAGTTAACCCTTTATTTAACCAACAAAAACGAAGCAATATAAATAGACTGCTACGAAATCTTTTTTGGCTCATTCGACTGCTTTTAAAATAGAAATTACTCGCGTGATTATCTAATATCCCCATAACTAAAATAAAATAATTGAGTAGTATGACATAAATTACAACTTGTCCTTGTTCTATAGACAATAGTCCTATAGATAAAAATAAGAACAATTTACTTATAATTGAAAACAAACTAGGTAGAATTAAAGAAATAATTTGAATAACTATCAAACAAAGAGTAATGTATAAATAAAAATATCCAATAATATCTAGAAAATACAAAATAAATAAATAAATGAATGATTGTAAAATTTGGAAAGAATAATATTTCTTGACAATGGCAAGAAGATAGAGAAAAATATAGTTTTTCCTTATATAGAAAGTATTTATTTTTTTACTTTGGATAGGCAGTTTCATATTATAACGATTCAAAGTAGCGTAATCTACTACCAAAAAAAGTAAAAATAATTTCCCTTGAAAAGGAAGATAGCTTTTAAAATAGATTGACAAACTTATGATAACAAAAAACAAAAGGGTTATCACAATAAAATTAAGATAACCTAAAATACTTTCACATTCTTTTTTAGAAAGTATTTTCATCTAGTTCTACCATAGAGCTGCTTTAGCAGCACCCTTCTTTTTCAATATATAAAGAACTGTTGCTGCAATACCCGAACCAATAGAACCTACTCCTGTGATTGCACCTACAATTGAAATTACTGCTGTAACTGTACTATAAGCACTAATCAAATTGACTACAGTAGCAGCAGCTTTTGTCGAAATTCCTAATGTCCCAGCCAACATAGGAAAAGAAACAACACCTAAGCTTAACCAACTAATGACTGCTAACATTGCTGAAACAATGAGAAATTTATTATGAAATTCCATTCTTTTAGATTTCATTTTAGTGTACTCCTTTTGTATATTATGTATGTTTTATTGAGAGTTAATTCGCACATGTTGTATTCCTAACTCTCTTCAAATGTTCGTCTATATTTTATACTACTTTTATTAACATATCTATAATAAATAAATTACTACTACATTTTCCTAGATTATCAAATTACTTTTATATCACTAAGACTCAATAAAAGATAATGTCTATTTAACTTTTATACGATTACTACCTCCTTTTTAGTTTACACTTCTACATCATAAATAAACATACTCAACCCTCACAATCTCCAAATCACTCTTTTATATCATTGAAAATTGAGTTTCATCCTCTATACTAATGTAGGAAACCTATTAAAACATTCCTTTAATCCAATATAAGAATACTTTATTCCATTAATCTCTACCTGATATTATAGATAGAACCAAACTCTTATACTTAAAGGGACAAATAACGTTCCAACCATAATAAACCTCCTTTCTTTTTGAGAGCGTTTTCTTTATAGGTTTAGTATAACAAAAACATGAAAAAACAACATGACTTAGAAGTCAGGTTGTTGGGAAATCTATTTGTTTTTCTTCTAAGATTCTCTGAACTAATATCTGATCATCTAGCAATTCTGCTAGAGAAATTGCCTTTTCATAGAAACTTTCTGCCTCTAAAATATTCTTGTCTACAAATAAAGCATATTTTGCCTTTAGCAAAAATAGATGAGGTCGGTAAAAAACATGTCTTGTTTTAGCAATAATTTTCTCAAATGTTTGAAATATATCAGACTATCTTCTGTCTGAATTTGGATAAATAGGCTCAGAAGAACTTTTTCCATCTGAGCTAGGCTAGCCTTATCTTCATATTCTGAACATAGCAATACTTTTTGAGCTAACTCCTCAAAATGTTCTTTATCTTCTAATCCCATAGCACAACAAAAGAAATACAATTCAATAATCAACAAATCATTTACAGAAAAATATTTCTTTTTTAATAACTGCTGGAAATATTCTTCCACTAACCCTAAACCGTAGGTCACATCTGAACTACCATAAATATCAAAACGAGCTTGTGTCACATCCACAATTAACTGCTCTTCCTCAGGCAAATTCTCATAATAGTTTTCATATATTTCCTCAAGTATAGCTTCTTTTCGTTCGATTCTTCCCTTATCAGCGTAGGTTTGAGAATGAATCAGCTCATCTTTGAGTTTTAGGAATCCTTTTGGAATCTCTATAACCTTAACATCCACAATATTCTGTAATGATACTCCAAGTTTATCCGCAATCAATAATAATTTAGGAAGTGTTGCTAAAGCTTGCCCATTTTCAATACGTGCTAGCTGACGAATCGTCAACTCTGATTCATCACCACAAATATCTATCTGAGTTTTTCCACAAGATCGCCTAATAGTTTTGATTTTATAACCAATTTCACGTTTCAACTCATCCATAGTAATACTCCTTAAGTTGATTACAAAGATTTCTTTTTCTTCCTAATTCTTTTGTCAATCATGTACAAAACGATAATCGAAAACAGCGGTGGTACAATATAACTCTTTTCACTCATTGTCAGCTGAAATCCCAGAGTTGCTAGTATCTTAAAGATGAAAATATTCATCAAAAATAGAAAAACAAATACTAAAAAATATTTTAAAATCTTATTCATTTTTTCTTCAACTCTCCTAATTTCTATAACTATTTTATCAAAAATACATGTAATACTCAAGGAAAATCAAAAAGCAAACTAGGAAGCTAGCCGCAAGCTGTACTTGAGTACGGTAAGGCGACGCTGACGTGGTTTGAATTTGATTTTCGAAGAGTATAAAACTCCAAATAAACACCTCAACTACACTTTTTTGGCAAAAAATAGGCAGAACAAACGTCCTACCTACTAAAAATATGCTATTGAAAGGAAAATGATTTTTTTCTGATACCCTAGGCAAGCTTGGGACAAATAAATCATTGATAGTAACCTTTACGACATCCTATTTAAAGTTACTTCAATTTTTAATGTCTCTGCTATTTCTAAGCCACCTCTGGTATGATCTATTCATAGTCAGAATAGATAACACAGTTCTAAATTACGATTCATAGTTACTCCTTTTTTTGATTCGTTACTATAAGACACCTATTCCCTATAGAACGTCTACTACCTCAAATTTATCCATTCTTTTTTCTTTACTTCTGTATAAAAGAATGAAGACCATCATAAATAATGCAATCGTTGGTATATTGAAACTATCAAACCAAGTAGGTAAAGATACTTTATTCATATCAGCTACTAATCTGATGATGATATAAGACATCGAACTAAGTAATACCATAATTTCAGGCCAAACTTTCAGTATTGATTTAACAAATTTCATATTAAACTCCAATGTGATGCATTCTTAGATTCTACCATAACCACTTTCAGCGCAGACTAACAAGTCATTCTTAGCTGATCACTCTACTTGCTTTTTATTGGCCTTATATCCTAGATAAAAGAGTCCAAATAAAATAGGGTAAATTTCTGGATAAAATAGGGTATTGATTGGATTTTTCAACATCAAATACGTTGCGATGTAGATTATGAGTGATACGATAAAATACCCTTCAGCAAAACCTAATAAAAATGTTTTCATAAGAAACTCCTATTTGCCTGACAAGAATGGCGGAAAAACGCTACCATTCATATACATAAAATCCTTTTGATTCATGTTCTTCATTTATAGTTTTGATTATTTTTTGACAAATCTTTGCGAAAAATACCAAAATATGCTGCGAAAAGCAAACCAACCAAAGTCCATTGCCAATTAAAGGATACTAACGAACCTGTACGAATCACATGAAGCGCGACATTAAGAGTTATTCCCAACAAAGGACATATCGTGGCTAGTTTAGGTAACAATGTATTGAGATTAAGGTTGCGACTGTTCATTATCTAACGCCCACGACGAGCAAAATCTGAACCAAATTTGTAACCAGCATTAAAAATTTGTACAGCAGCATTCAGTACTCCTGCAATCCCAACTGCTTCCGCAAGACCAAAACCACCTTTTGTTCCCACTAATTCATCGTCAGATAATTGATAAAATTGTTCTAAGTTCATATTCGTCATTACTCCTTTGTATTATATTTTATTGCTATGTAAATGATTAAAATGAGTATTGGATAAGTAAATACTTCTGAAATATCCATAAAATTTATACTATACTGTCCAGATAATATTTTATAATCAATTAAAATTTGAACGATAGTAAAAATAATACGTAGCGATAACAATACCCCTAATAATATCACTTCTTTTTTTAAAAACATAGAAATGCCTCTCTGACTACAATCAGATTATGGTCTATTCGCATAATACCCCAAAGCTGCTCCTCCAGCAAAAAGCGCTGCTGCTCCACCTGCTACTGCTGCACCTATCTTCCAGATAGACACTCCGGCGATTACAAGAGGCAATGCTCCCCCATCCACATCCATCAACTCTTCTTCTGTAAGAGCTACAAAGTTCTGTTCCATTTTGTCAAAATTTGTCATCTTTTTTCTCCTCTTGTTCTATTTTTTCTAAATCTTATCTTCTAAAAAATGGGGTTCCAATAAATATACCGCGTAACAATAGACCTGTAATTAGACCCCGTTGATAACTTTCCTTGCTACCACCCACCAGCAAAGCTAAGTCGCTCTCCTTTAATACTTCAATAGTATACTTATCATTCATTTCATTCATCTCTTATCCTCCTAAAAACCAAAACCTCTACGAAATCCAATGTACCAATCTGCAAGGGTCTTCACCCAACTTTCTCCACCTTGAATATCGGTCAATTCTTCCGAAGTTAGCTCAACAAATCCGTAATAATGTTCTTTCATTATTTTATTCCTTTCTTTTTCTTCTCACTTATCTATTCGAAAAAAATTTCAAAAATGTACAACTAAATTAAATTTTATTTAAAAAATAATTTAATGAACCATGAATAGAAAATTGGCAGATACATAAAGCAAACTCCTTTCTTTTTCCTCTTACTTATCTATTCGAAAAGGAAGTCAAAAAAATAAGAATATCAGAAAATTTTCCGACATTCTTATTGATAAATTTGTAAGTCTATTAAAACTATTCTACCTTGTAAAAAAATCCCTCGGTACTACCATTGATAAGTTGGTGTCCAAACCATAAGCGGTCTTGTGTAATATCAGACGAGTCAGTATAGCCATTATCTGAAGAAGAGGTGACAGACATGGTTATAGGGATCCTGCTGGTAAAAAGGCAATAGCTGCACCAGCACCTCCATCTTTAGAAACAGAACTTGCCTTGAGATAGTGGTCAATTTCCTTAGCATGTTCAATTGAAATCTTGGAATGATCACTTACTAAACCATTTTTGTCAAAGGTGAATTCAATACCTGTACGATTCCTCCAAGTGCCTGCGACACTAGAAAAATCTCCATTTTGAATTGCAGTAATATCCATCCCTTTACTTTCTGACGGAAGGCTTGTTTCTCCATTTATGAGACTTGTGACAGATTTCCAAAAGAAAGATCTTATGTCAAGGGAAGGTGGTTTTGTCCCCAGTCCCTCTTCTGTATCTGATTCAATGACTAGTTCTAACAGTGTTCCATCCTGATTCAACTTGTATAGTTTAAGTTGGATTTGATTAGTAGATACTCGGGTAGATAATTGAAAATAACCATTTTCTAAAGGATTAAAATGTACTCGCTCTCCAATAAAGTCCAGATTGTTTTCTGCATTGGTCAGTCGAATAACTTCACCATTTTTAAGAGTTCGAATATCTAATAAATCGTAATAGTTAGAATCCATTTTTAGGGCAATCAAAAGTTCGTCCGTACCGTCTTGGTCTAAATCATACAAGCTATACTGTAATCCAGAATATTCTTTAGGATAAGTGTTTTTTAAGTTTGCTTTTTAATTGATCTCTGTATGTGAAGTTGACGAACCATCTAATACTTTGGCATATTCTTTAAGAACAGGATTATATAGGGTGTAATCAGGTTTCTTCTCTTCCGATGTAGAAAAAGTTGAACTAGTACTTGAAGCAATTGCTTCAGAACTTGTTGCAGAAGTGTTTTCACTCTGATGTTGGCAAGCCGTTAAAATAGAGATAGCTAATATACTAATACTGAATAGAAATAATTTTTTCATATGTTTAATCTTACAATTTGAAATTGTTTTTATACCCACTCACCGTTGTAATTGACACGATAACCGTCAGGTGTAGTTGTATTGATTGCGAGTGCACCAGAGCTATAGGCATAGTACCATTTGCCAGATACTTTCATCCAGCCTGTTTTCATAGCTCCTGAATCTTGAAGGTAGTACCAGCTACCGTTATCTTTGACCCAACCTGTCTTCATCGCACCTGAGCCGTCGAGATAGTACCACGTGCCGTTGTCTTTTACCCAGCCAGTTTGCATCCAACCAGAGTTATCAAAACGATACCAAACACCATTGATTTTTTCCCAGTCATTAGTTGTATAAGTGCCATCTTCGTGTTTATACCACCAGCGACCATTCGAATACATCCAAGTAGATTTAGACTGATGGGTCGTCATGGTTGTATCCGTGTTAGAATAGTTTCCAGATGACGAACTTGTAGAAGTTGACGAGCTAGATGAATTCGAACCTGATTGAGTAGTCGTGTTAATATTTGAATTTCTCGAAGGATTTCCGATAGTCACCTCTTTTCTAACTTTAAAGACACGTTTTCTTGTATCAGTTAAGTGATCATAAGGTGAACCAGCTTCCCCAGACATCTCCAAGATATATGTTCCAGCAGGAAACTGTTTTGAAACAAAAATATCACCTTTAAATTTATTGCTATAAATTAAGGGGAGTAGAAATTGGTCACTAACGTCTTTAGTTAAACCACTAAAAATTACCGCATTATGACTTTGATATACAACTTTTCCACTATCCTTATCAATTAAAGTAATATTTCCTTTGGCGGCTTTATCTCCCCCGTGTTGTAGTGGCTCTGAAATTTTTCCTTCGAAGCTAAGTCCAAAATAATCAATTTCAACCTTTGTAATTGTTGCTTCTATTTGTTTTTCAGTACTCGTATTCGAGATAGTATTTGCTTGATTATTTGATAAGACTTCTAGTTTGGTTACATAAGTGTAAAAAGGACCACCTTTTCCCAGATTTTCTCTGACATCAGCAGTTAACTTATAGCGAGTACCATTTAGCTCAAACTTCATGGTATAGATACCATAGTCTGTTGCTTTAAAGACAATTGTTTTACCGTTGAATGTGGCGATACCATTGGATTCAAAACTTGCAAATTGCTTAGAAAATTCTTGTCTATAAGCTTTGTCTACATAATCAACCGTTATAAATTCACTATTACCTTTAGAAAATGCTCCGAGTTGTGCTTTTCTTTTTTCTACAAGCGTCACATCTGTTGCGACTAAATCTGTATCACGATACCCAGGAGCAGGTTCTTCAACATAAGCATTAGCTGCAGGAGACCAGAACTTGACCATCGGGACGCCACTTGCTGCATTGACACTTGAAATTGTAGCTCCTGTTGCTAGGAGTGATAAAACTGCTGTAGTCGTTAAAACGATTTTTTTCATAATTTTTGTATTCCTTTTCTTTTTATCTATTTTTTATAATCTTATCCTATACCCATTCTCCATTGTAATTGACGCGATAGCCGTCTGGTGTAGTCGTATTGATTGCTAGGGCACCAGAGCTATAGGCATAGTACCATTTCCCAGATACCTTCATCCAGCCTGTTTTCATAGCACCTGAGCTATCAAGATAATACCAACTACCGTTATCCTTGAACCAACCAGTCTTCATAGCACCTGAACCGTCGAGATAGTACCACGTGCCGTTGTCTTTTATCCAGCCAGTTTGCATCCAACCTGAACTATCGAAGTGATACCAGATATTATCTAATTTTGCCCACTGATTGTAAGGGTAAGACCCATCAAGTTGCATAAACCACCAACGAGAACCAGATTGTCGCCAAAAACCCATACCCCTACCAATATCTTGCATTTGAAAAAAGAAACCTGGTTTATTAGTCCCGTTAGACTTACCTTGTTTTGTTTTCTTACTGGTATGAGTTCCGATTGCCTTCAAGTCTTTGTCAAAAAGATTCGCCTTAGTCGCAAATGTTTGAATCTGAGAAGAATTTGCTTCTGTATATTGAATGGCCTTTCCATAACCACCAGCTAATTCTTCAGAGCCACCAGATGATGTTCCGAAACTTTGTGCAACGGTAATCCATCCATTTTGAGTGACAGGGTTTTCAAAGGCTGCCAAACCCATATAGGTCAATTCTGAATTGATTAAGGATTCGTAGTGTCCAGTTTGACCAGATACACTTGCCCCACTACGAGATTTGACGTAATCTGCTTTTTCGTCATACCATTGATTAATAGCTGTCATAAATCCATCATAGTTCCAAGCTAAGTTTTCGGCTAGTGAAAAATTCCCTGAAGGCCAGGCACTCCAAATATCTTTATTAGATAAACGTTTATGATGCCTAGTTACAGAAGCTTCTGCTGCCCGAACGAAGGCTGTTTTTTCTAGTTCAGTTGACCATTTGATCGGAACATAGCTAGTAACTAGACCTTCATCTGCTGCCTCTTTTCGAATAGCATTGATACGATCTAAGATAGCCTGTTTATCTGGCGTTAAGAAAGTCCCTTCAATCCCAACTAGAGTAGTACCAGAAGAAGTACTAGTGACCTCAGAGTTTAAGATATTGTAGGATTGACCTTTGATTGCTTGAGTGGAAACCAGCCTATCATTAGCAACTACTGATTGTGATGTAACAATTCCTACCCCAAGAAGTGATAGAGCTGAAATCGTTGCAAGTGTGAACTTTTTAGCTTTGGTGTCCATTTCGTGTCCCCCTATTTTTATTTATTGTAAAATAATCAGTTTGTCCTAAAATCTAGACTTTTTTGGACAAACTTGATAAAATGGAAGTGTAATAATAATTGGTCAAAATGCTGGATTTTAGAACCTTTTTTCTAACGAAAACGCTTCTAAAATAGACTGTATTTTCTGTCCAAAAAATCCTAGGTTTTTTGACAAGAACTATGAATTTTTTATCCAATTGTGAAAGGTGCTTTTTGATACTCCTAAGATGTCTGCACCTTCTCGTAAGGTTATTTCTTTTTTCTTATATTGAGCTATCACATCAGGGAGATTATTCGGAACAACCAATTTTGGTCTGCCGAATTTCTTCCCTTTTTTCTGTGCTTCCCGTATTCCTTCCATTTGTCTTTGTTTGATTTGTTCTCTTTCAAACTGTGCCACATAAGATAGGACTTGTAAAACGATATCGGAGATTAGTTTTCCTGTGATATTATCATTGCTATTCTTTGTATTTAATAAGGGGAAATCTAAAACAGTTATATTTACTTTCTTTTTCTTAGTAATTGCTTGCCATTGTTCTAAAATTTCATCATAGTTTCTTCCCAACCTATCAATTGATTTAATAACCAATTCATCATTTTCTTTCAAGGTAGTTAATAATTTTTGATATTCCATTCTGTCAAAATCTTTTCCTGAAACGTAATCAATAAAAATATTCTCTTTTGATAATTTGTTTTCTACCAATGCTGAAAATTGCCTATCAATATTTTGTTCTTTTGTAGATACTCGAACATAACCGTAACGCATAAAAACTCTCCTTTTTACACTTATTGTAAAATATAAAAGAGGGCAAAATGCCCTCAAGGAGTAGTGTATTCAATTTCTAGCAATTATATATTAGTTCAAACTACTTCATCAAGACTTAAAAGTATGTAAAAAATCACAAACTAAGACCTTCTTCATTCCTTTTCTTCAACTTTCCTAATTTCTATGCCTATTTTTTATCAAAAATACATGTAAAACTCCAAATAAACTCCAAACGATATAAATAAACACCTCAACTGCACTTTTTGGATAAAAAATAGGCAGAACAAACGTCCTACCTACTAAAAATATGCTATTGAAAGGAAAATGATTTTTTTCTGACACCTAGGCAAGCTTGGGACAAATAAATCATTGATAGTAACCTTTACGACATCCTATTTAAAGTTACTTCAATTTCTAATGTCCCCGCTATTTATAAGCCACCTCTGGTATGATCTATTCATAGTCAGAATAGATAACACCGTTCTAAATTACGATTCATAGTTACTCCTTTTTTGATTCGCTACTGCAAGATTCCTATTTACCTGATAAGAGGAGAGATGGTCCTCTTTACATGTGCAAGATAATTTTGAATCAGATTCATCATTTATCGTTTTGATTTTTTGACAAATTTTTCTGTTTTCTTCTCCGAAGACTTTAAAAATTTTTTTCTAATTAGATCATCCATATAGGGACCAAATATACCAACTACTAAACCAATAATAAAACTTTTAAAATCCATAATTACCACCAACATGTCGCTGCATAGGCCACACCTCCAAATATAGCTCCTCCCGCAGCACCAGTTGCTGCACCTTGCCATGTTCCTGTTTTAATTCCTAGCTGAAGACCTCGTGCTGCTCCTCCTCCAACACCTGCTTTGGCAAAATCTCCCCAATTGCATCCGCCACCTTCAAGGCAAGCAAGTATCTCAGTATCCATAATTTCAAATTGTGACATCGTTTTTGTATTCATAACGAATGCCTCCTTTTTTATTTTAATGCTTGTCTTGTTGCAAACTTGACAAGTTTGGTATAGCAGTGTTTATTAAATTGTTTCATCCAAATCTTGAATTACTGAAATAATCATTCCCTGTATTCCTCTTATTTATCTATTCGAAAACGAATTCAAAAATATAATATATGATATTCATTTTAATAAACTATATTAATAAAATGCATTGTAAACATTTCGCCCAAATGATCTACCAGCATTATAGATACCACCGAAAAATCTTCCCGTACTATCAATCACTTTGTGGACATCGATGTTAATATTACCTCTCCATGACACTCGACCACCCTCTACTGTTGCCAAATCTTTTTCTGTAAGACTTGTAAATTTTTCTTCAATTTTTATCATATTCATTATGTCTGTTCCTCTTTATCTATAATTTTTTATTGAAACAAATAATTGTAAATTGTTTCGCCAAACTTCTGCCCCGCCCAATAAACCTATCCTAAAAGTAATGTCCCTAAAGCATAAATCCCAACTACTCCAACTATGAAAATGAATACTTTCACAGGAATTGACTGCAAACTGTAAAAATTCTCTACCCTAGTAATCCAACTTTCTATTATGCGTTCCATCAGCGCTCTTCCTTCCCTGTTAACGTCCACGACGCTTAGCATGTGCTCCTGAAGCACCATCTACCGCACCCAATAAAAATGTTCCTGCAATTGCGACTCCTCCAACTACTACCAGACCAAATAGCAAGCCTCCTTCTACATCGGCCAATTCCTCATGACTCATTACATGAAAATTATTTTCCATATTTTTAATTTGTTCCATCTTATTCTCCTTTTTTGATTCTTAACAATTGAAAAAGGTAGTTATTTGTATTTCCTTTTTCATATATTCTGTTCATTGTTGTAGGTAAGCTTCACTCTCTAAATATTATCTTAGAATCCAAATAACGCACGACGTAAAATGAACCCCACCATTAAACCATGTTGGTAACTTGCCTCACTACCACCCACCAGCAAGGCTAAGTCGCTTTCCTTTAATACTTCAATAGTATACTTATCATTCATTTCATTCATCTCTTATCCTCCTAAAAACCAAAACCTCTACGAAATCCAATGTACCAATCTACAAGGGTCTTCGTCCAATTTTCTCCACCTTGAATATCGGTCAATTCTTCCGAAGTTAGCTCAACAAATCCGTAATAATGTTCTTTCATTATTTTATTCCTTTCTTTTTCTTCTCACTTATCTATTCGAAAAAAATTTCAAAAATGTACAACTAAATTAAATTTTATTTAAAAAATAATTTAATGAACCATGAATAGAAAATTGGTAGATACATAAAGCAAACTCCTTTCTTTTTCCTCTTACTTATCTATTCGAAAAAAATTTCGAAAATGTACAACTAAATTAAATTTTATTTGAAAAATAATTTAATATACCATGAATAGAAAATCGGTAGATACATGAAGCAAACTCCTTTTCTTTTCCTCTTACTTATCTATTCGAAAAAGAAGTCAAAAAATAAGAATATCAGAAAATTTTCCGATATTCTTATTGATAAACTCATTCAAATCTAACAGATATTAGACATTAAGATATTTTTTAAGGGTTCTTCTGGCTGTTCGTGATACGGGGAAATGCAAGCCTTCTAACAAGGTCACTTCTGTGGCAGTCATCTCTTCAATAGCCTGTAAACTGACTAACGTATTGCGATTGGCATAGACAAAGTAATCTTTTTCAGCCTTGGCAGCGATATCCTTGAGACTGCCATAAATGGTCTTGATAGAATGATTGGCATAATAGACCTTGATACGATGGGATTCCACTGAAGTTTCAAAGGCTAAAATTTCATGGTAGGGCAGAGTGAAGCCCCGTCTTCCCTCAAAACTATAGGTAAAGAGACGCATATTTTCCCTCTTATCTACTGCCAGTACATAGTCCAGACAGCGCTCCAGCTGATGACAGTAGTCCGCCTCTGGCTGATCCTTGGAAATAAAATCCAAGGCAGACAAGTGGTAGCGAAAAGCTAGAGGTAAGGCCTCCGAGTGCGTGGACACAAAGACAATGCTTGTAAAAGGATCCCGCTCCCGAACCTGTTGAGCAACCTGAAAGCCCCGTTCACGCTCTCCATCAATCTCTAAATCTAATAAATAGAGCTGGTAATGGTCAAAATACTGAGAATACTTTTCAACATCCCCATAGTTTTTGGCAATATCAATTTCCAATCTTAAATTGCGAGAGCGACCGATATCTAGTAAAGTCTGCTCTATCCGTCCTTGCTGGACTCTATCGTCTTCCAAAACTAAAATTCTCATTCCTCTCCCCCTCGTTTCTCATCCTTAAATGGCAATTCTAAATCTTGTCTAAAAGTCGTCTCTCCTAGCTGGGTATCTAAGTTTAAATCATAATGAAAAACCATGTCCTCCAAGGTTGCCAAGCCCAGTCCACTGTGGTTATCCTTGGTAGAGTAACCCTTTTGACTGAGAATACTGGGATTCAGTTCTTCTTTCTTACGAGTGTTTTCAATGATAAAACGGACACTCCTATCACCTGCCAATAAAGCAACCCGAATCTGCGGATTTTCAGCCTCACTGGCTGCTTCTAAAGCATTTGTCGTGAGGATAGAGAGGATACGGATAGCCTCCAACATAGGCAATGCCAGCTCTTCGACAACCCCCACCGTCTCCAAACTAAAATGAATTCCCTGCTTATCTGCCACAATCATGGCTTTTGCCAAGGTATTGCGAATAGCTATATCATGGATATTGTGAAGATTAAAGGCCGTGTAATCCGCCTTCCTCAGCTTTTCATTAGTCTTTAGAAAGACATCTTGATAAATGGTAGATACCTCAGCCATGTCTTGATTTGCTATGGCAGGCTCCATGCTGGCGACAATTCCCGCAAAATCATGACGGAAACCTCGAACCTCATCATAGAGATGTCCCAACTTATCCACCATTCCTTGCAAGGAACGATTTTCATCTTCCTGTCTCTGAATGGTCTGCTCATCACGATAAACCTGCTCCAAATGCTTGATGTAAAAGAGCCAAGAGAAAAAGAGAATGAAAATCAGGAGAGAAATGGTCGTATCAAAACGAACGTAGAACGAACTATTTCTATTGGTCATAAACGAAGAGAATATCCTAAATCCAGTCAGAGGTAGGATAATGAAAAAACTCTTATAATAGTGGGTTTTGAAAGCATCTGAAAAGAATAAATCCAAATCCAAAGAACAACGTTTCATAATTGTAGAACATAGAAATATTGATAATAAATCAAATACAGATCTATATAAAGTGGAAAACGAATCTACAAAACAACAAGGCTCACCAGATAATACACGAATCCAAATTGTCAAAAATAAATAACGAATACTTTGAAAGAAGAGAAAAAGATACAGAGAAAGAAAAAAAGCTTCCCCTTTTCCCTTGTGCAATACTAGTAAAAAAATACAGTAAAAGAAGAGAATGATTCCTATATGAAATAATTCTCCAAATGTTTGGCGAGCAGATAAACTAGTTAAAAATACAAGGACCCAATAACGTTTTTTATAAAATTCTGGGGAAATTTGAGCACCCAAATAAATAGTAGGAACCATGGTTGAAACGACTACCAACAGTATATATAGCACAGAAACTAAGAATTCTAAAATAATCATAAATAAATCTAATCTCTAACGAATACTGTGAATTTAAGCAAAGTGTCTACCCGTACTAAATAATTTATCGCACCATTTTACGGTATCTTCAAAAATCCCTCCACCATTCACTTCTTCCAAAACCTCTGGAGTTAACTCTTCAAATTGTTCCAATTCTACAAATGTATTTTTCATTTCCATGACAGACTCCTTTTCATTATTTTATAGATAACTCTATCCCCTGCTCCATCTACAAAAGGCTTTAGTTTCCTTTTAAAATACAAGAAATCTAAAGCCTCCTGAAAATGGTATATTGGTTAGAGCGTTAACGATTAGTTGTGAAGATGTTATTTTTATTTAACCACAACCACTTTATAATATTCGTTTGAGTGTGGAGATTCAATTTTAATTTTTTCACCATATAAACCATCGATTTCTTTATCCAGATAATCTGAAACTCCTGATGGCAAGCGTTTCATCTTAAGAATTTCACCAGATTGATCCGCATAGGCTAGGATGTGATAGTGGGTTGTAGCCATACCATCATCAATCAATACAAAGTAACCTGTTTTGAGCTTACCTTGCTCATTTTCTAAATAGTATAGTTTATTGTTATTGATTGTAAAGTGGGTAGCTCCAAGACGAAGTCGTGCACCTGGATTTTCTAAATAGACATCATTGCCAACTTTTTTAATCTCTGAATAGGTTGTCATTGCTGGGATATTAATCACACGATGTCCATTTTCATCAAAGTAGTAGCGATTTGGTAAGTTTTGGAAGTTCTGTAAAACTGCCTTAGGATCAATTTCTTGTCCTTCTTCTTTATTATCCACTAAGAGCTAAGGTAGTATTTGCAACCTCATCTCCATATTTATTAGAAAACTTCTTGAACTCTGGTCTGATATACCAAGCATTTTTTTCAATAATAACATCGTCACCTTTAGCATTTAGCAAATATTCTTGCCCATCTCCAAGTTTGACAATATCATGAATACTGTATCCAGCATCTTTTCTATTTGCTAGATAGCCATCCTTACCAATGACATAACTTTCCCCATCACTGGCTGGAACAGCTCTATCTGCAACCATAGCACCTGATTTTTCAAAGTAAGACCATTTACCATCTATGAACACCCAACCTGTCATCATAGAACCACTAAAATGAAGATAGTACCATGTAGACCCTTCTTTGTACCAACCTGTACGCATGGCACCACTATTAGCTAGTGAGTACCATGTGTTGCCTTCCTTGTACCAGCCAGTGCGCATAGCACCACTATCTGCTAGAGAATACCATGTATCACCGTCTTTGAGCCAGCCTGTCTGCATTTTACCAGCGCTATCGAAGTGATACCATGACCCAGCATTTTGTACCCATTTATCCTTAGCTAGGCTGCCATCTTGAGAAAGATTCCAGTCAGCACCATTTTTAACCCAAGTATCTGCAGCCTGTGCTTGGTTGATAGACAAAAGCAGACCAGCACCTGCAAGCAAACCAAGAGTAAGTAATTTAGATTTTTTCATAGCCATTTCCTCCTTTATTGAATAGCTATAAGAGGCTTCCCCTCTTTATTTAGCTATATTCTAATACTTTTCATTGTCAAAGTCAATAATATTGTGAAAAATTAGACAATATTACCAATATCTACGAATTGTATTTTGTTCCATTCCATATTGATTCATATAAGAAACATCTTGACCTCTATCTGGAGCATGAACTACCTTGCCACCACCAACATAAATACCCACATGTTGATTTGAACCTTGGTCGCCATTGTACAATATTAAATCTCCAGGAAGTTGTGAGCCATTACTTACATAGCTTCCTCCTGTCGCTTGACCATAGGTTACTCTAGGAATACTAATATCAAACTTAGCATGAATAGCCATCGTAAATCCTGAGCAATCTACGCCACTATTCAAATCTGCCCCACCCCAAACATATGGGATTTTTCCTACAAATGTCTTTGCGTATTCACCAAGAGCTTGCCCACGATTTTCTACCCATACACCACTTTCTCTAAAGAAATATGGTGTACCATTCACACGTTGATAACCAGTGACCATAGCACCACTAGCAGATAAGTAGTAATAATTACCATCAGGTTGAATCCAAGTATTTTCTTTCATCCATCCTTGGTCATCAAAATAGTACCACTTGCCATCTAATTGTTCCCAATTTTTAGCATAACCACCTGAACCGTATTTAAACCACCATTTACCATTGGTTTGCATCCATGTTCCTTTCGGATCACGATATTGATTGAAAGCTTTCTTCTCTTGATTTCCCTCTGCTTGGGTTTCTTTATCTTCAAAACCAATCAATTTTACTTGATCAGCTTCTTCAGCTTTTATCTTGCCTTGATTAACTAATTGAGCAATCGCTTCTTTCTCACTTGCTGATGGGGAATCAGCATAGGCTACCGTAGTATTTGCTAGGAGAACGCCTCCTGCAAGAACTAACAAACTAGAATAAAGATATTTTTTCATCATAAAAATCCTTTCTTTTTCTCCTTTTTGGAGATTGATTTTTTCTGACTCCATTATATCCCTTATTTCTCCTCAGATTTCTACTGTCCCTAGAAAGACTAAATCTGTTCCTAAACGGTCACTTGAACCAAATAAAAAATTCCAAAGCAAATGCCTTGGAACTCCGATTTCTATTTTGCTTGAATGATTTTAACAACATCTCCTACACTTTGGAGTTGGTCAATTTCTTCGTCGCTGATTTCGATATTAAATTCATCTTCCAGTGTCAAGATAAACTCCATCAAGTCAACTGAGTCAGCATCCAAATCGTCTTTCAGACTCAAGGATTCTGTCACGACAAAGTCCTCTCCCTGTCGCTCTTGGATAATGGTTACAATACGGTCAAAAATTTCTTTTTCTGTCATCTCTTTTATTCTCCTGAAAATTCACGCGCAGTCTGGGCAACTACGTCTGTTTCTAGCATGGTACGAATCTGGCGAATCGTACTATAAACAGCCTTGGCATCGCTTGAGCCATGAGTCTTGACAACAGGTGCCTTGACACCAAACAAGACCGCTCCACCAACATCTGAGTAGTTGAGCTGTTTTTTCAAACCTCTGAGGCTATCCTTGAGAAGGAGTGCGCCTAGTTTCGCTCGAAGACCACCACCTGTAATAGCTGTCTTGAGCAATCCCATGATTCCCATGGCTGTCCCTTCGATGGATTTGAGCACAGCGTTTCCCGTGAAACCATCTGCCACGACAACATCCGCAACGCCATTCATCAAATCACGTGCTTCCACGTTTCCGATAAAGTTCAAACTTTCATCAGCTGCTAGTAATTCGTAAGTTTCCTTACGAAGCGGGTCACCCTTGCTACTCTCTGTTCCATTGTTAAGTAAGCCAACACGTGGTTGCGCAATGCCACGGACATTTTTAGCATAGAAAGAACCTAGAACCGCATATTGATGGAGGTGCTGGGCTGTATTTTCTGCATTGGCACCGAGGTCCAGCATGTCAAACCCCTTCCCATCTACAGTCGGCAAAGTCGACATAAGTCCAGGACGATCGATGTTCTTGATACGACCCACGATGAAGAATCCTGCCGCCAACAAGGCACCTGTATTCCCAGCCGAGAGAACAGCGTCTGCTTCTCCTTCTTTGACAGCCTTGGCCGCCAATACCATACTGGCATTTTTCTTCTTCCGAATAGCTCTCGTAGGTTCATCGTCTGAATCAATCTTTTCATCCGTATGGATAATGCTGACGCGCTCTGTCGCTGTCAGATATTGCTTGATTTTAGCTTCATCTCCGTAGAGTTGAACCTCAATATCTGAAAAGTCAGCTAGGGCTTGATTGACACCCTCAACGATGGCTTGAGGTGCGTAATCGCCCCCCATGGCATCTACTGCGATTTTTTTCATTTCTTTTCCTCTTTTAGTAATTGTCCCCAGTCTGCTAGGGAATCAATAAATTTCTTTGATTTTAGGTGAATCCCAACGTACTCTTCGTAGAGCTGATCCATAAACTGGCGTAAGTCTTGCTTGATATCGGGCTTGAGCGAAATGGTCTCCAAGGTCTCAAAATCAATGGCTTGAAATTGATTGAGCAGATAAGGGATATTGGGATTGAGATGGCAACGTCTCTCATCCTCATGATAATGCTCTGAACAGAGGCAGGCTCCATATTTGAAAGAAAAGTCAAAAGCCTGACCGACCCGATGGCAAAAGACACACTCATTAAAATTAAGGCTGATCCCAAATCGAGTCAAAATTTGAATTTCAAAAATATTGGTCAAAACCTGATAATCCAAGCCTGCTTCCATCAACTCCAAAGTCTTTTGCAAAAAAGCAAACAAGGGAGCATCCTGCTGATTGTCCTGCAAACTAGCATCTGCAAGAGCTGCCACATAGGTCGCATAGGCCATGACAAAGAGGTCACTATTAATCTTGGGAAAAGTCATGACCTCATGATAGTCTTCGATGTAACTGAGTCCGTCATCATTGATTCGCAAGAGAAATCGTGCCAGCACCAAGGGCTGAATAACAGGCGCCAGCTTAGACTGACCAGCGTGTTTGACAAAAAACATGCGTTTGCCAACCTGCTCTGTAAAAATCTTGACGAGCTTGTCATCCTCACGAAAATTGCGATTATAGAGCACCAAGCCTTGACTCGTGATAGACTGAATCATGCTTCTCTCATATACTCCTCAAGTCGTTTCATGGCTTCTTTGATAGTCTCCATGCTGGCTGCATAAGACAGGCGAACATAACCTTCTCCATAACACCCAAAGGCAGCACCAGGGATAAAGGCAACAGCCTTCTTCTGAGCAAAATCCTTTAGAAAGGCAAAGGAGTCTTGGTTGTAACCAGCTGGAATCTTAGCAAAGATATAGAAGGCACCGTCTGGTTTGATAATCTCAAAACCAAGAGCAGTCATTTTCTCGATAATATAATCACGACGCTGGATATATTCCTTCTTCATAGGCTCCGCATCGTTTTTACCAGCCGTCAAGGCCTCCACCGCAGCGTGTTGCGCCATGGTATTTGCGGCAGTCACCAAGTACTGGTGACTCTTGATTAACTGAGCTGTGAAGGCCGCAGGAGCGAAAATTAGTCCCAAACGCCAACCGGTCATAGCATGCGATTTAGATAGACCATTGATAATGATAGCCTGGTCTCTCAACATCGTTCCTAGAGATACATGGGCTTCGCCTGTATAGGTCAATTCTGAGTAAACCTCATCACAGACAACGAAAATTTCGTACTTGCGTAAAACGTCTGCCAAGGCCTCCAACTGCTCCCGACTATAGGTAATTCCTGTCGGATTAGCTGGATAGTTGAGAATAACCGCCTTGAGCTTGTCTCCCTGCTCCAAAATGGCCTTTTCCAACATCTCAGGAGTCAAGACAAAACCATTTTCAGTTGTGTCAATCTCGACAATCTCTGCCCCAACTAGATTGACAATCGGTTCATAACCTGGATAGGCAGGAGCTGGCAAGAGCACCTTGTCTCCCTCTTCCAAAATAGCTGTCAAAGTCGCAGATAAAGCCTCTGTCGCCCCAATTGTAACCAGGATTTCATTTTCAGGAGCATAGTCCAGTTGGTACTTTTCCTTAACAAAGTCACTGGCTGCCTGACGTAGAGTCAGCAGACCACTCATCCCTGTATAGTAGGATTGGTTCTGGTCAATCGCTCGCTTGGCCGCCTCCTTGACATGATCTGGCGTTGTAAAATCAGGTTCCCCCAAGGTCAAACGCAAGACCCCAGGAATCTCCGAAATAGCCTGGTCAAACTGACGAATCAACGAAACTTGAATCTTATCTAACTGTTTATTAAAGCGCTTAGTTAAGTCCATAGATACCTCCTACTGTAAAAACGTATCTCTATTATACTACAAAAGCCCCCCGACCGCAAAAATACATAATAGAATAACTTTCCACTTTCTACTTTACTTTTCCTGTTTTTATGTCTATAATGGTAAAAGATTTTATTTGGAGGTTTTTATGTCATTTCTATCAAAAAATGGAGCAGGTATCTTGGCCTGCCTTCTCATTTCTATCGTATCTTGGTACTTAGGAGGATTCTTCCCTGTGATTGGCGCGCCCGTTTTTGCCATTTTCATAGGCATGCTCCTACATCCCTTTCTCTCGTCCTATAAACAACTGGATGCTGGTTTGACCTTTAGTTCCAAGAAGTTGCTCCAATATGCCGTTGTCTTGCTTGGTTTTGGTCTCAATATCTCGCAGGTCTTCGCAGTTGGCCAATCTTCACTCCCTGTCATCCTGTCCACTATCTCAATAGCTCTGATTATTGCCTACCTCTTCCAGCGTTTCTTTGCACTGGATACAAAACTGGCTACCTTGGTTGGAGTAGGTTCTTCTATCTGTGGGGGTTCTGCCATTGCAGCGACAGCGCCCGTTATTGATGCTAAGGAAAAGGAAGTAGCCCAAGCCATTTCCGTTATCTTTTTCTTCAATGTCTTGGCTGCGCTCATCTTTCCAACCCTCGGCACCTGGCTTCATCTATCCAATGAAGGCTTCGCCCTCTTTGCAGGGACTGCGGTCAACGACACTTCCTCTGTAACGGCTGCCGCCAGCGCTTGGGACAGTCTTTACCAAAGCAATACCCTCGAGTCTGCAACCATTGTTAAACTCACACGTACTTTGGCCATTATCCCTATCACGCTCTTTCTCTCCTACTGGCAAAGTCGCCAACAAGAAAACAAGCAAAGCCTACAACTGAAAAAAGTCTTCCCACTTTTTATCCTTTACTTTATCCTTGCATCGCTCCTAACCACCCTTCTGACCTCTCTCGGTGTGTCTAGTAGTTTCTTTACCCCTCTCAAACAACTTTCCAAATTCCTCATTATCATGGCCATGAGTGCTATCGGTCTCAAAACCAATCTAGTAGCTATGGTCAAATCCAGTGGAAAATCCATTCTTCTTGGAGCCATCTGCTGGATTGCCATCATCCTCACCACTCTTGGTATGCAGACCCTTATCGGCATTTTCTAATACTCTTCGAAAATCTCTTCAAACCACGTCAACGTCGCCTTGCCGTATATATGTGACTGACTTCGTCAGTCTTATCTACAACCTCAAAACAGTGTTTTGAGCAGCCTGCGGCTAGTTTGCTCTTTGATTTTCATTGAGTATAACACAAAAGGTAGCCCACCAGCTACCTTTTTCTTATGCTTCCTCAATCAAGCGTGTATGTTCTCTCTTGATGCAACGATTCATCACGATGTCATCACATCCACCAGCACGCAAAATCTCTTCTGCTTCTAGACTTTCAAGTCCTAGCTGTGCCCAAAAAATCTTAGCATCAGCCTTGAAAAAATCACGCGCCACATCTGGCAAAAACTCACTGCGACGGTAAACATTGACAATATCTACAGGAAAAGGAATCTCTGCTAGACTAGCATAAGCCTTTTCACCCAATATTTCGCCACCTGCCGCCTTGGGATTGACTGGAATAATTTTATAACCCCGAGCCTGCATTTCCTTGGTCACTCGATTACTGGTTGTTTCCTCACGATCTGATAACCCCACTACAGCAAGGGTTTTACTCGTTGCGAGATACTGACGAATCACGCCATCACTTGGATTGATAAATTCTTGACTCATAGAAATCCTCCTTTTTCATCAGTATAGCACATTTTGAAAAGGCTTGCATAATTCTACTACAAAAAGGAGGACTAGCCCCCTTTTTATTTAGCCTCGTACCAGGTTGCCCCTTCATTTTCATCTGCGATGAGGGTAACACTGAGTTGAATGGCTTCTTCCATGGTTTGTTTGACCAATTTTTTCATCTCTGCCAATTCAGATTTAGGAACTTCAAGGACGATTTCATCGTGCACTTGCAGAAGCATCTTAGTCTGATAACCACCTGCAACCAAGGCTTTATCTAGCTGAATCATGGCAATCTTGAGAATATCTGCTGCCGAACCCTGAATAGGAGAATTGATGGCTGTCCGCTCCGCAAAACCACGAATATTAAAGTTGCGCGAATTGATATCTGGCAACTCACGACGACGCTTGAAGAGGGTCTCCACATAGCCCTTATCACGCGCCTCACGCACCACTTCATCCATGTAGTTTTTAATACCTGGGAAGCGTTCAAAGTAGGTATCAATGTAGGCTTTGGCCTCCTTACGGCTAATGCCCAGATTATTAGACAAACCAAAGTCTGAAATACCATAAACCACTCCAAAGTTAACCGCCTTGGCATTGCGACGATCGTTTGCAGTCACATCCTCAGGACGCTCAATGCCAAAGACCCGCATGGCTGTCGAGGTATGGATGTCCGCTCCCTCTTGGAAGGCCTTAATCAAGTGCTCATCCTTAGAAATATGCGCCAAAACGCGCAATTCAATCTGTGAATAGTCCGAGCTGAGCAATACACTATCCTCCCACTCAGGCACAAAAGCCTTACGAATGAGACGACCCTGCTCCAAACGGGCAGGAATATTTTGCAGGTTTGGATCCACACTAGACAGACGACCTGTTTGGGTCAAATCCTGCACATAACGAGTATGAATCTTGCCATCATCCAAAATCCAGTCCTGCAAGCCAATTACATAAGTCGATTGAATCTTAGCAATTTGACGGTAGTCTAGGATTTTCTTAACAATCGGAGCAATAGGAGCCAAGCGTTCCAAGACATCCACCGCTGTCGAATAACCTGTCTTGGTTTTTTTAGTGTATTCTAAAGGAAGTCCCAATTTTTCAAAGAGAAGCACGCCCAACTGCTTAGGCGAGTTGATATTAAACTCCTCACCAGCCAACTCGTAAATCTCTTGAGTCAGTTTTTCAATGACAAGCTCATTTTCAGCCTGCATCTCACACAAAGTCTCTTTCTTGACCCTAATTCCAGCTATTTCCATCTTGGCAAGGACAAAAGCCAGAGGTTGCTCTATATCATAAAGAAGCTCTAATTGCCCATTTTCGCTGAGTTTTTCAAGCAAAATAGGCTCTGTTTCAACCAAAACAGCAAGTTTACAAGCTAAGTGTTCCAAGAATTTCTCACGTTCAGGAATGGCCTTTTTAACACCCTTACCGTAGAAAGTTTCATCATCAACCAAGTAAGTCTGACCATAAAGACTAGCGATGGTCGCAATTTCATTGTCCTCCACAGTCGAAAGGAGGTATTTAGCCAAACGGATGTCAAAAGCAGGCGCCTGCAAATCCACACCCAAACGTTGCAAAAGAACTTTAACCTTCTTAAAGTCATAAACTCTCAGAGATGTTTTTTCTAAGAAATCCTTGAAAATCGGGTCTTGCAACAGCTCAAGCTTGTCTGTGGCATAGAGCTTATCCCCACAAGACCAGGCAAATCCAACCAAATTATCCGTATGGTAATTCTCACCAAAAAGCTCAAAGTGGAAGATAGACTCTTCACTCAGCATATCTTGACTGATTTGGTCAACAATAGTAAAATCCAAACTCTCAGACACATCAGCTGACGACACATTTAAAGCCTGCTTTAGCTGTTTGAAGCCCATCTCATCGTAGAATTTCCCAAGATTTTCAACATCTGGACCACTATAGACCAAGTCCTCTAAACCAATCGCAATCGGTGCCTTGGTATCAATGGTCGCTAGTGTTTTAGACAAAAAGGCCTGTTCCTTATCATTAATGAGATTTTCCTTCATCTTAGAAGCCTTCATCCCATCGATATTTTCATAAATCCCCTCAAGCGAACCATACTCCAGCAAGAGTTTGATACCCGTCTTTTCACCAATTTTGGTCACCCCAGGGATATTATCCGACTTATCACCCATGAGCGCCTTGAGATCGATAAACTGAGTCGGTGTGATGCCCATCTTTTCCATGAGATAATCTGGCGTAAAGGCCTCAAACTCAGCCACACCTTTCTTGGAAATT